>JANMBA010000327.1:0-3416 GCA_031360105.1 Novosphingobium sp. | reverse complement strand
TGGACCGCTTTGCCGAGCTTGAAAAACGGATCGACTATGCCGCCAGCCATGCCGCCGTGCCCGCAACGCTTGATCAGGAGCTGGCCGCACTGGCCAATGAGACGGTGCTAGAGGCCGATCTGGCCGCGCTGAAGAAAGCTGCGCGCAAGCAGCGTAAATAAGCCGGCGCGGCGCTTGCCCATTATATCCCGTCATCCCGGCGCAGGCCAGGATGACAGGCTGGACTACTTGATCAGCTCAACATGCTCAAAGTCCAGCTCGACCGGGGTTGCACGCCCGAAGATCGAGACCGAGACCTTGACGCGGTTTTTGTCGAAATCGAGCTCTTCCACGGTCCCGGTGAAGGTGTTGAACGGGCCGTCGAGCACCTTGACCGCATCGCCAATTTCGTAATCGACGCTGACGTGCTTTTTGGGCTCGGCTGCGGCGGCATCGCGCGCGCCGAAATAACGGGCCGCTTCGCGGTCAGTGATCGGCTGCGGCTTGCCATTGGGGCCCAAGAACCCAGTGACCTTAGGGGTGTTTTTGACGAGGTGATAGACATCGTCGTTGAGCCCCAGCTTGGCCAGCACATAGCCCGGCATGGTCTTGCGTTCGACCTGAACCTTTTTGCCGCGCTTGACCTCAGTGATCGTTTCGGACGGCACTTCGACCGCTTCGACCAGGGCTTCAAGCCCCATCCGCTGCGCTTCGGACAGGATCGAATCCCGAACCTTGCTCTCGAAACCGGAATAGGCGTGGATGATATACCAGCGAGCCATGTGTCTTGATTCTCTGCTTGCTTCGCGGGCCCGTCAGGCCAGCGAGAGGAGGAACTGCACGATCTTGCCGAAGATCGTATCGATACCGAGGAAGAACAACGCCAGCACAAACATCATGATGCCAACGAAGATCGCGGTGGTGGTGGTTTCCTGGCGCGAAGGCCAAACGACCTTCTTGCCTTCCGCCTGAACCTGACGGACGAATTCGCCCGGGTTGAACTTCGCCATGGGTTGTCACTCACGTTACTAGAGTCAAAATCCTCGAGTCTTTCGCCTAGGGGATAGCGCCGCCCGGCGGCTGCCAGGCAGCTGGGCCGGAGGGGCGACTGATTCTCCTAATGTCGGAAGACCCTGCGGCACTTAGCTATGCGTCAAAGCTTTTGCAAGACACCGCTTGGCCGGAGCCCAAGCCGGAGCCCAAGCCGCTGCGTCACTCCTTGCGGGGCGTAACCCGCTTGGCCAGGATCCAGTGATGCCCGCGCCGCACTTCCTTGTACCCGAACGGCAACCGCACCGGGTCTTCCTGCGCCATGTACCAGAACCAGTCGGTGTGCAGCGCCGGTTCGTAATAGTAAGTATCGATCTTCTTGCCCTTGCGGTGATTGAGCCGGTGGAACGGATCGCGGAAGAACATGCTGTCTTCGTTGATTGTCAGCATATGAATGCCCGGCAGTGCAAAATTGCAGTTGATCAAGGCATCCAGCCGGACCACCGCGTAGCCGCAGATATGTTCCTGGCTGTTATAGCCCCATTCGGCCTTTTCGGTGACCATGTAGCTGGCGATCCGTGCGCCGCGCGGCAGCCCGTCAAGCGCGGTCAGCATTTCGGCGGTGGCACGGCTATCGCGCCGCCAGTCCATCGCGGTGTAACCCAGCCGGCCGATGAACAGCAGCGTGGCCGCCATCACCACCCAGCGCGGCGCTTTCCAGGCGAGCGACAGCGCGCCGACCAGCAGCCCGGCCGAGATCATTCGCGCATCGACCAGATCGCCGCCGAAGATATGCCGCGGCATCACCAGCGAAGCCGCCAGCATCAGCAATGCGGCCCAGCCCAGCCGCCAGTCCCAGCGCCGGAACGCGATCGACACCGCCAGCATCGCGCAGATTATCAGCGCGTTGGCATAGTCAAACCATTGCAGCGTGCCGCGCATCGCCTGCTTCCAGATCGCCCATTTGTAGATTTCGGGGCGCGGGCCATAGCTCGGCGGTTTGCCCACCCCGCCGCCAGCGACCAGCGCGAGCAAGGGGAAGAACAGCGGCCACGGCGCGACAAACGCCCGCCACGATTTGCTTTTATGCCATTCGTAACCGAACACCATCAGGCCCAGTATTCCCCAGCCAGAGACATGCGCCAGCCACACCACCAGCCCGATCGGGATGAACAGCGGCGCGCGCCAGCTCTTGCCCTCCAGCTTGACCCACAAGGCGAAGGCAAACAGCGCCATCGCTTGCGCCAGTCCGAAGTTGAGGAACCCCAGCAGCATCGATGGCGACCACACGAACGCGAAGGCCAGCATCGAGGCGAGCCCGATCCGCCCGCGCAACGTCCACTGCACCGCCATGATCCCCAGCGCCGTCAGCGGCGGGATGATCGCCGCGATCAGCCACCCGGCGGTTTCTAGCGGCATGAACTGCGCCAGCGGCCGGATCAGCAGATCGGCCCCCAGATTGCCCATCCAGTGCCACTCAAACCCGTAGTATTGCTGCAGGAACGGGCTTTGATCGCGGGTCAGCATGATGTGAAAGCGCGCCAGATGCGCCGGATAGTCGACCATCTGCGGATAGCGCGTCATCAGGAACGGCAAGCTGGCGAGCAGCGTGAAAAACAGCCCCAGCCACAACCCTTCGCGCGGGGCCGGTTCGCCCAGCAGGAATTCGCGGAGCCGGACAAAGTGGCGCAACAACTGGCGTACCAGCGGGTCAGGTGACGGCGTTACGATTGGTTCAGCCGTCATTGTACGCCACTTTTGGGTAATGCCTGGCAGGAGCGGGGGGACTCGAACCCACGGCCCTCGGTTTTGGAGACCGATGCTCTACCAACTGAGCTACGCTCCTGCAGGCGGGGGTGCCTTTATCGGTAAGACTGCCCGATGACAAGCGCTCTGCATAGGTCCATAACGCAATTGCCGTGCATGCGCCTGCTGCCTCCCCGCCGATTGATCCGGCCTTGTTGCTGCTGGCCTATCGCAGCGGCATTTTTCCGATGGCCGATGCGCGCGACGATCCTGACATTTTCTGGGTCGAGCCGCGCCGCCGCGCGGTCCTGCCACTGGACCGCTTTCATTGCTCGCATTCGCTGGCCAAAGTGCTGCGGCGCGGCACTTTTGCTGTAACCTGCAACCAAGCCTTTGCCGCTGTAATCGAGGCCTGCGCGCAGCCGCGCCGCGATACCGACGAAACCTGGATCAGCAGCCGGATCGCACGCAGCTATCTGGCGATGCACGAACAAGGCCATGCGCATTCGATCGAGTGCTGGCAGGACGGCGCACTGCTGGGCGGGTTGTACGGGGTCGGATTTGACGGCGTGTTCTGCGGCGAATCGATGTTCAGCCGGACCAGCGATGCCTCAAAGGTGGCGCTGGCCTGGCTGGTGGCGGCGCTGCGCCGCGCGGGCGCACTCTTGCTCGATTGCCAATTTATGACCGGACATCTGGCC
>JANMBA010000318.1:0-6146 GCA_031360105.1 Novosphingobium sp. | reverse complement strand
CCGCCACTTTCGCGCAAGTGCCGCGCGCCGATGTGCTGTGTGTGCCGGGCGGGATGGGGGTGGCCGGGGTAATCGATCACGCCCACGCGCTGGACTGGGTTCGCCAGGTTGGGGCGGAGGCTGAATGGGTAACCAGCGTGTGCACCGGGGCGCTGGTGCTGGGCGCGGCTGGGCTGCTGCAAGGTTACCGCGCGACCACGCATTGGGCCTGGCACGATCTGCTGGGCTTGTTCGGGGCCGAGCCGGTGGCAGCCCGCACCGTGTTCGATCGCAACCGGGTGACCGGCGGCGGAGTAACTGCGGGCATCGACTTTGCGCTGGCGCTGATCGCGCGGATCGCGGGCGATGTTCATGCCCGTGCGGTGCAGCTCGCGCTGGAATACGATCCCGCCCCGCCGTTCGATGCGGGCAGCCCGGCCAAGGCGGGGCCAGCGCTGGTCGAGGTGTATAATGCGCGCGCTAACCGGCTGGCCCCGCAGCGCCGGTCCGATCTGATCGCGGCTGCCGCCCGGCTGGGGTTTGCGCCGCCGCCGGGTTCCGCAGCGTGACCGTGCGCAAGCCGCTGTCCAGCCTGCTGACCCTGGCTCTGGCCGGGTTGCTAGCCCCGCCGCTCGGTGCCGCGCCGCCGCCCCCCGCACCGCCGCCTGCCACTCCCAATACCGCGCCCGCGCGGATTACCCTGTCTGCCGATGGCGAGACGGTTTATATTATCGGCGCGATCATGGACGACAGCTTCTTGCAGTTCGATGCGGTGCTGCTGGCGGCGCCCAAGGTCAAGACGGTGTTTCTGGCCTCGCCCGGCGGCTTGACGATCGAGGGCCGGTTGATTGCCGCGCTGGTGCGCAAGCGCAGGCTCAACACCTATGTCGAGCATTACTGTGCCTCGGCTTGCACGCAGGTGTTCGTCGCGGGGCGTGAGCGGACGCTTGGCGCGGAAGCCGAACTGGGCTTTCATCAGGCGGTTGGGCTTGACGGCAAGGGCGCAACCTCAAAGCTGGCGGCGGCAACGACCCGCCAGTTGACAGCGGTGACGGTGTTCGGGATCAACGGCAATGATACGCTGCGGCTGGCGTACGAACAAGCCGGGATCGATCAGCCGTTCATCGCCAAGGCGCTGGCGCGCGGACACGATGACATGTGGATGCCGACCCCGGCTGAGCTGCGCCAGTCGCACGTCATCACGCGGCAGGTCGATCACCCTGAACTGACCTTGCCCCCGGGTAGCTTGACACATGCCCAAGTCCGCGCGCTGGTGGAGCCGCGTCCAATGTGGCGCGCCGCCATGACCGCTTTGCCAGCGGCTTATGCCGAAGGGATCAACGACACCTGGCGGCGGGTCAACGGCGGCACCCAGATTGAAGCTGCGATCAGTTCGGGGCGCACCGCAATCGTGCTCGCCGCGTGGCCGCTGCTGGCCGCCGCAAGCGAGCCGGTTCTGGACCGGATGCTGTCGCTGTATGCCGCATCAGCGCGGGCGCAGCGCGGTCTCGGTTATCCGATGTGCGAGGGAACCGTTGCCGATAGTGCCAGTCCGCTTGACCCGATGGACCGCGCGTTTGAACGCAGCGAGGACCAGCTATTGGCCGAACTGTTCAATCGCCCAAACCGGGGCAGCCCGCTGGCAGTGAAGGATGCGCGCAAAATCTTCGACCACGACGTGATGCCGGTCATGGTCCAGAGCTATCTGGCGACCGACGCGAAATCCACCGCAGGCAGCTGCCGGTTGGGGTTCAAGATCTTCGAAGCGATCGATCAGTTGCCAACCAACCGCCGGATCAAGGCTTACCGCGCTTTGCTGACTTTGCCCGAAATGGTGGACGGCTAGGGGCGGCCGTAATGACGGCGGCGCGGCGGGCGGGCGCAGCGGTGAACGTGCGGGTCTGCCGCGCGCGGATCTGCAGCGCTTCGAGGTAAATTTCGGCGAGCCCCAGCATCGGCGCATCGGTTTTGGGCCAGCCCTGCTCGATCAGATAGGCCCTGAACGCAGCAGAATTTGCCCCGGCGATGGTGTCAAATCCGTCCAATTCGGCGCGGTGCTTGGCGTAATAGTCTTCAATCGAAGCGGCGATGTGGCCCTTCGCCTCTAGCGCCTGCGCCACCCCTGAATTCATCAGCTCGTTCATCGCATAACTGATCGCTGCGTCTGAACGTCCGCGTGACCACCCAAACGGTGCGGCACATTTATCGCGCACTTCCTCGACCAGCCGGTCGATCACTTTGAGGTTGCGCGATCCGGCCTGAAACCGGGCGGATGCAGCCACCTCGCGTTCGAACAGCAACAGCGCAATTTCGCGGTCTTCAGGGGGCAGTTGCTCATATACGCAGCCGACGCCGTCACGCGGTGCCGGACCAGCCAAGCCCGCACCGGGCCGCCAGAGCAGCAACCCCAGTGCTCCAATCAAGGCTGCGGAACGGCGCGATATTTGCAAAATTGCCAGGGCCTTTGCCCGCCATGGGCCGCAGGCATGATGCCGCGCGGCAGCCCAGCTGTCGACCAAAAGAATGGCCCGGCGGTCAGGGAAACCGCCGGGCCATGCCAGACCGGGTCTGGTATTTGGTCAGTCAGACTTAACGCAGCAGCGACAGCACGTTCTGCTGGCTCTGGTTGGCCTGCGCGATCATCGCGGTGGAGGCTTGGCTGAGGATCTGCGCCTTGGCCATTGCCGTGGTTTCGGCCGAATAGTCGGTATCTTCGATCCGACTGCGCGCATCGGCCAGGTTGGTCGAATTGCTGGTCAGGCTATTGACGACCGATTCCAGCCGGTTTTGCCCCGCGCCCAGCGTCGCGCGCGATCTGGAAATCGCGCCCAGTTCGGTATCGAGTGTCCCGAGCAACGTGTTGGCAGCAGCCGCAGTGGCGACGCTGTACGAACCCGCCGCACCGCCGTTGGCCGCCAGCGTCGTCAGATTGGCCATCGTCAACGCCACCGTGTCGGCCCCGTTGGCACCTGCTTGCACAGTGACCGTGGCGGTCGAGTTATTGAACAGCGTCACGCCGTTGAATTTGGTATTGGTAATGACCTGACCGATCTGCGCGGTCAGCTGATCGACTTCGCCCTGCATATAAGTGCGATCAGTCGCGTCTGCGTAAGTGCCCGAGGCCGACTGGACCGCCAGTTCGCGCACGCGCTGCAGCATGTTGGTAACTTCACCGAGCGACCCTTCGGCGGTCTGCGCCAAAGCAATCCCGTCATTCGAATTGCGGATCGCCTGGTTCATTCCCTTGACCTGCGAGGTCATGCTGGTGGCGATCGCCATCCCGGCGGCATCGTCCTTGGCGCTGTTGATACGCTTGCCGGTGGATAGCCGCTCCATCGCCATTCCGAGCATCTTGGCGGCGGAGTTTGAAGCATTGGCGGCGCGGATTGCGCTGATATTGGTGTTGATGACAGTCATAGTAAGCTCCCGTGGAAAAGTCCCTGCAAAGTCAGCCGAGCGGACCATCCGTCGCAGCTGCCACCACAAAGAGCGGCGGCGGCTCGGAATTGTTAAGGGCGCTCAACCGCTGCCAGATGCGGTTGTCGTCCAGCGGGCATAGGGGCTTTCCCGGGGCCTTAAATTACCAAAGCCTTGGCCGTTCTGCGCGCACAAGTCCCCTCGAAGCATGGTTAATCAGGGGGCCAAAATGACTGCACCGATAGCAAGCGACAGCGTCGAGCGGCGGCATGCTCCGCTGGTCCAGCGCGCCGCAGCGATCATCGGATCAAGCCCGGCGCTGCGTTGCGCCGGAGAATCGGCGCCGCCCGGCCCCGGCCCCAGCGTCAGTCTGGAGCGGACTGACCGCAATCAGCTGCGCCGCGCTGGCCCGCGCGGTGCCTTCAGCCTGTCCTACCGCGATCCGACCAGCAATGCGGTGCTTGCCGCGTTGCTCGCCGCGCTGGCCGCGCCGGGAATGCCGATTGCGGCTGATCCCGAAACGCTGTCGGTGCTGGCGCTGGCCGAACGCCTGGCCGCCAGCGAAATTCCGGTGCTGATCGGTGGACCAACCGGCACCGGCAAGGAAGTGCTCAGCCGGTTTATCCATGCCCGCAGCCCGCGCGCCTCCGGGCCGTTCGTGGCAGTCAACTGCGCCGCGATGCCCGAAACGATGCTGGAGGCTTTGCTGTTCGGCCACCGCAAGGGCGCGTTCACCGGAGCGAGCGAGGCCAACGAAGGGTTCTTCCGCGCCGCTGATGGCGGCACTCTGCTGCTCGACGAAATTGCCGAGATGCCGCTGGCGCTGCAGGCCAAGTTGCTGCGCGCCTTGCAGGAAGGTGAGGTGGTGCCGATCGGCTCGACCCAGCCGATCAAGATCGACGTGCGGATTATCGCTTGCGCCAACCGCGATCTGCCCACCGAAGTGGCCGAGGGGCGCTTTCGGGCCGATCTGTTTTACCGGCTCAACGTGTTCCCGCTGACCCTGCGCCCCTTGCGTGAGCGAGCTGAAGACATCGCCCCGCTGGCCTTTGCCATGGTGCTGCGGCACACGCCCGCCGCCAGACCGGTCCCGTGGCTGTCCGATGCCGCGCTGACGCTGCTGCGGCTGCATGGCTGGCCGGGCAATGTCCGCGAACTGGAAAACGTGCTGCGCCGCGCGCTCGTGCTGGCCGACGGCCAGAGCGAAATCACAGTGCAGCACATCGTGTTTGACAGTCCGGCCCGGCTGGTTTCGCAGCCTGGTGACGGGTCTGCGCAGCACGCCGCCGCGCCGCAACGCTTGTCGAACATCGTCCAGCTATCCGAAGAGCGCGCGATCATAGCCACGCTGGATGCCTGCGGCGGCAACCGGATCGCGGCAGCTCGCCAGCTGGGGATCTCTGAGCGTACGCTGCGTTACCGCTTGGCCGCATTCCGCGATGCCGGGCTCGCCACCGCCGGCGCCCGGCGATGAGCGGGATCGGACCAATCGGTGCAGGCAGCAGTGGCGGCGGGGGCGGCATCCAGCAGATCCTGGCAATGCGCCAGCAAATCCTGGATCGTTCGAACCTGCTGCAGGATGTTCACAAGGCGAGCCAAGCAGCGCCCGCGGTGGACAGCCCGGCTGCTACCCCGAGCGGCGGCTTTGGCGCCGCGCTCAGCGATGCGCTGCACGGCGTCGCGGCCAGCCAACAAAACGCCGAGGCACTGTCAACCGGGTACGAACGCGGCGAAGTGACCGATATCGCCAAGGTGATGCTGGCCCGGCAGGAGTCCGGGGTCGCCTTTGAAGCCGCCCTGCAAGTCCGCAACCGGCTGCTGTCCGCTTATCAAGACATCATGCGGATGGGAGTGTGATAAATGAGTGACGCAACCCACAACTTTGCCGGGGGCACGCCTGTGCCCGGCGGCAATCCGCTTGAACGGCTGCGCGGGCTATCCGCTCAGCCGCTGGTCCGGCGCGCACTGCCGTGGCTGATCGGCGCGGGCGCGTTGGGTGCGGTTGCGCTCACCTGGTCGCTGCTGGCCGCCGCCCCGCAGCGGATCCTGTATTCCGAACTCAGTGATGGCGAACGCGCCGGCGTGGTTAGCAGCCTCGAGAAGGCCGGGATCGCTTACACCATCGACAATCAGACCGGTACGCTGACGGTCGGTCAGGACGATTTGTACAAAGCGCGGATGCTGGTCGCCGCCGATGGGGGCTTGGCCAATCCCGACCCGACCACCGCGCTCGACAATTTGCCGCTGGGGGCCAGCCGGACGATGGAGGGCGAACACCTGCGCGCCGCGCGCGAGCACGAATTGATGTTGACCATTCAGGAAATCGACGGGGTCGAAAGCGCCCGGGTGCATCTGGCCGAAGCCAACAAATCGGTGTTCGTGCGCGATGATGCGCCGCCCACCGCCTCGGTCATGGTGCGCATGGCCAAAGGCCGCCAGCTGGCCGACAGCCAGGTTGCCGCCGTGGTCAATCTGGTTGCGGGGTCCGTGCCGGGGATGTCGGCCGACGCGGTGCGGGTGGCCGATCAGCGCGGGCGGCTGCTGTCGCAAGGCCGCAATCCCGATGCTGACCGGCTGGAATTGCAAGCGCGGCTGGAAGACAAATTGCGCGCGCAGCTTGATACCTTGCTTACCCCGGTGCTGGGGCTGGGCAATTTCAGCAGCGAAATTCAGGTCGAACTGGATATGGACCAGGTCACCTCGGCGCGCGAAAGCTATGACAAGAACGGCGTGGTCCGCTCTGAAACGCA
>JANMBA010000317.1:0-1842 GCA_031360105.1 Novosphingobium sp. | reverse complement strand
GATCGACCACAGCGCTGTTCACATTGGTGAAAATCTTGAATTCGGGCGCGACTCTGGCGTCGTAGCCGTAGGATGAGAGGCCGTAAGAAATGCAGCCATCGCGGCGCTGCGCTTCGACGAACGGCTCGATCATCCCGTGTTCGAGCGCTTGATTACGGATCCATTTGTCGGAAAGAATCGCCATGGCAGCTTGATTGCCGATGCGCCCGCGCCCTGCAAGGCGCGGCTCGAAGCTTGTCCACGCCTGCCCGCAAGTCTCTTTCAACGGGGTCCGCCGCCATGCTAGGGGCGCCTGATGGAGCAGAGCGATTGGCCAGGCCAGATGAAACTGTGGGCCCGGAGCGGGGCGCTGCGGCTTCAAGCAATCCCGCGCGCATGGCTGCTGGCCGGGATGACCGCGCTGCTGGTCGGGATCGGGCTGCTGCTGGTGCAGTCCGCGCTGGCGCAGCAGGCAGCACGTGATGGCGCACAAGCCGAAGCCGACGCGCAGATGGCGCTGCAGGATCTCAACCATTCATTGGTCGATGCCGAAAACGGCCAGCGCGGCTACCTGCTGACGCTCGATCCGGTCTACCTCGAGCCGTATAACCGCGCGGCAGTGCAACTGCCCGAACGGCTGGCAGCAGTGAAACTGCGTTTCATGCAGAATAGCGATCCGAAAGTGGATGAACATCTTGGTCCGATGAGCGAACTGATCCGGACCAGACTCGGTCAACTCGGCGATACCATCCGTGCCGCACAAGCAGGGGATAGCGCATGGGCCCTTGAATTTGTGCGAAGCGGCCAAGGCAAGCAAACAATGGACCAGATCCGCCCACATCTGGCGGCACTTGCCCAAATTCAGCGCGAAAGTCGTGATGTCGCCTTCGCCAGTGCCAACGATGCCGAAAGCCGGGTGGTGCCGCTGTTGCTGGCAATGTGGCTGGTGCTGCTGGCGCTCCTGTGGACCGGCTATCATGGCGAACGCGCCCGCGCCCGGGCCGAGATTGCCGCGGTGCAGGCCGGGCAACTGCGCGCGCTAAACGCACGCAACGAATTGCTGGCGCGCGAGCTGGCGCACCGCGTCCGGAACCTTTTCGGAGTGGTGCTTTCGTTGATCGGGCTGGCGGGGCGCAAGCCGGGCAGCACCGCTGAAGTGATCGCCGAGATTACCCAGCGGGTTCATGCGCTCAGCCGCGCCCACAATGTCGCGACCGGCGAGGCGGCGAGCGATGTGCCGCTGCGCGAATTGCTCGCCAACCTGTGCCAACCGTACCGCGCGGGCGATGCTGATCGGCCGACGATTGTGCTGATCGGCGATGAACAGGCGGTGCCCGCGCAAATGATCTCGCCAATGGCGCTGGTGATCCACGAATTCGCCACCAATGCCGCCAAATACGGGGCCTTGTCCGAACCCGGCGGGCAAGTGACGATCAGCTGGAGTGCGGCTGGCACTGGTGCCCCGCTGGTGATCGAATGGCGCGAAACGGGGGGGCCGCCACCGGGGTCAGTCAAAGATGATCCCGAGCAGCCCAGCGGCGGGTTCGGCCAGCGGATGACGCAGGCCGCGATGCGTCAGATCGGCGGAACACTCGAACGCGAATTCCCGCCTGAAGGCGCAGTCATCAAATTGACGGTCACGCGCTAACCTCAGACGCGGTGGTAGGCCCGGTACCACGCGACAAAGGCCGGCACGCCGACTTCGACTGTGGTCGTCGGCGCATAGCCTAGATCGCGCACAATCGCCGAGATATCGGCATAGGTCCTGGGCACATCGCCCGGCTGCATCGGCAGGTATTCGATCTCGGCCTTGCGCCCGATCGCCTCCTCGAGCAGCCCAACGACTTTCATCAGCGGTTCGCT
>JANMBA010000315.1:0-5093 GCA_031360105.1 Novosphingobium sp. | reverse complement strand
ACGTCATAATCGGGAGAGCACCGCCATGTCCTATTCGCTGTATCAATCATCCGTACCGGGCTTCATTGCCATGCTGACCAACATTTCTAACTGGCTGGACAAGGGGGCGGCCCAGCAGGATGAGGCCGGGTTACTGACCGCGCAGCTCGCGCCCGATATGTTCGCGCTGCCCCGCCAGATTCAGATCGCTTCGGACAGCGCCAAGGGTGCGGCGGCCAAGCTGACCGGCACCGAAGCTCCGGCGATGGCGGATACCGAGGCCAGCTTTGCCGACCTGAAAGAACGCTGCGCCAAAACGATTGCCTATCTCAACAGCATCGATCCGGCGGCTTACGATGCCGGGGCGAGCCGCGAAGTCGTGCTGACCTTCCCCAATGGCGGCGGAATGCGGTTTGACGGGACGACCTATCTGTCAGGCTTTGTCGTGCCCAACTTCTATTTTCACGCCAGCATGGTCTATGCGATCCTGCGCGCGCAGGGGGTGGTAATCGGTAAGTTTGACTATCTGGCGCACATGGCTCCGCACGCCTTTGCACCGCCTTCCGCTTCCGCCACCTGATCACGCTTTTGCTGGCACCGCCAAACACTTGGAGCTAAGGCGCGGGGCATGAACGAGCAGGTGTCCTTCGGCTACGAAGAAGTCTCGCCCGAAGAGAAGACCGAGCGGGTTGGCGCGGTGTTTTCGTCGGTAGCGAAGAAGTATGACGTGATGAACGATGCCATGTCACTGGGCATGCATCGGCTGTGGAAGGACAAATTCGTGCGGCGGGTGAAACCCCGCGAACATGAGACAATCCTTGATATGGCGGGCGGTACCGGCGACATCGCGTTTCGTCTGGCGCGGGCCGGAGCGAGCGTGACGGTGTCCGACATCAATCAGGATATGCTCGACGTCGGGATTGATCGCGCCATGGAACGCGGCTTCGACGAGCTGGTCTGGTCATGCCAGAACGCCGAGGTGCTGAGCTTTCCAGACCGGTTCTTCGATGCTTACACGATCGCTTTCGGCATCCGCAACGTAACGCGGATCGACCTTGCACTGGCCGAAGCGCACCGCGTGCTCAAACACGGCGGGCGGTTCTTCTGTCTGGAATTTTCGACCACCCAGTGGCCCGGGTTCAAGGAAGCTTACGATGCCTATTCGCACAAGCTGGTGCCCCGGATCGGCGCGGCGATTGCGGGGGACGCGGACAGCTATCGCTATCTGATCGAATCGATCCGCAAGTTTCCCGCCATGCCCGAATTCGAAAGCATGATCCGCGCCGCCGGGTTCACCCGCACCCGGACCGAGCCAATTCTGGGGGGCTTGGTCGCGATCCACTCGGGGTGGAAAATTTGAACGCAGCCGCTCGCATTCCCCCCCCCTTCAGGGGCGGGGCCAGGGGTGGGGCCTGTCCGTTATGGACCGGGCCGGCACATTCTTGCTGCCCCCACCCCCTGGCCCCCGCCCCTAAAGGGGAGTGGGAGCATTGACCCGGCCTTCGGTCCATATTTTCAGACTGTTACGCTGGGGTCGGATCCTTGCGCGGCATGGTGCGCTGCGCGGGATCGAACGGGATATCAACACCCCGGCGCAAGTCCGCGCGCTGTGCCGGGTGGCGCGGTTCGGCACGTTGCAGCCACGCGCGCCGGACTATGCCGGGGCGTTCACCGCCATTGGCCCGGCGGCGATCAAGCTGGGGCAAGCGCTGGCCACCCGGCCCGATCTGGTCGGCGAACTCGCCGCGCGCAATCTGCTGTCGCTACAAGACGATCTCCCGCCTGTCAGCTTCGCGCTGATCAAGCGCGAGATTGAGGCGAGCTTCGCCAAGCCGCTGGAGAGCATGTATGCGCAGGTCGATGAAGCGCCGGTGGGCGCAGCTTCGATTGCGCAGGTCCACAAGGCGGTCACCACCGAAGGACGGCTGGTCGCAATCAAGGTGATGCGCCCCGGCATCCGCGAAAAGCTGGCGCGCGATATTGATACCTACGAGTGGGCTGCCGCGCACCTTGAGGCGCTGGGCGGCGAAGCATCGCGGTTGCGGCCGCGACTGGTAATCGCCAATTTCAAGCGCTGGACTGCGCGCGAGCTTGATCTGCGGCGCGAAGCCGCTTCGTCATCCGAACTGGCCGAGGCGATGGCCGGCTTCGAAGGCTATCGCGTTCCCGGCATCGACTGGGACCGTACCAATGGCCGGGTGCTGACGATCGACTGGATCGAAGGCGCCAAAATCAGCGATCTGGCTGCACTCGATGCCGCCGGGATTGACCGCCCGGCTTTGGCCAAGCGGCTGGTGCTCGCCTTCCTGACTCAAGCGATCAGCGCCGGGTTTTTTCACGCTGATATGCATCAGGGCAACCTGTTCGTCGAACCCGATGGCACCATCGCGGCGATCGATTTTGGGATCATGGGCCGGATCGATCGGCGGGCGCGGGTCTGGCTGGCAGAGATCCTCTACGGGCTGACCACCGGCAATTATCGCCGGGTCGCCGAGATTCATTTCGAAGCTCAATATGTGCCGGCCTATCATTCGGTTGACGAGTTCGCGACTGCCTTGCGCGCAGTGGGCGAGCCCATGCGCGGCAAGCCGGTCAGCGAGCTTAGCGTGGGCCAGATGCTTGACGGGCTGTTCGCGATCACCCGCGATTTTGATATGCAGACCCAGCCGCATTTGCTGTTGCTGCAAAAGACGATGGTGATGGTTGAAGGGCTGGCGACTCAGCTCGATCCCGCAATTAACATGTGGGATACTTCGGGGCCGTTCGTGAAGAACTGGATTCGCGACGAACTGGGTCCAGAAGCCGCGATTGCCGAGCGGCTGCGCGAAGATGCGCAGACGCTGCTGCGTATTCCCGAACTGGTCCGGCGGATCGAAGACAGCTTCCCGGCCAAGGGCGGCGCGCCCGATGCTCCCCCCCTGCCCGAGGTGCCGCTGGTGTGGGACCGGCGCAAGGCGCGGCGCGGCTGGCCCGGCTATGTCGGTGCGGCGCTGCTCGGCGGCGGCGCGCTCTATGCGGCCCAGCTGCTGGGCTGGCTGAGCTAAACCATGGAACTCGACACGCTGGTGCAGCACTTCTTCGGCACCGCTGATCCATCAGCGCTGAGCGAAGATGACTATGAGCGCGCGGTCGGCCAGATCAAAATCGGGTTCGGGGTGGAGCGCGAGCCGGGCCGCCGGTTTGCGCTGTGGTGCCTGCTGGAGGCGCTGGACGCCGCCCCGCTGCCAGCGGAAGCCTTCGCCAAGGAACCCAAACTCAAAGCCGCCGCTGACGAATACCTGAGCGCCGCCTTCCGGCTGGAACGGTTCTCAGACGGCGCGTAAGCACCGCTTCGGTGCTCTCCTGATTGGGCGGATTGCGCCTGATCGAACCCAGCCGGCCGAGATCGAACCCCGGCGCCTCGCCGAATTGATCGGCGCGCGCTGGGCCGAAGTGTGCCCACTGCCCGGTTAGAATTCGGGCCGCCTGGATCAGAACTTGGTGCCAATTTTCATGCCGAACAACTGCGGCTTGACCGGATAGTACCGGCGGCCACCCCCGCAAATGCTGGGCACGCAGACGGTGTTGATGCTCAGAATTCCGCGGCGGTCAAAGGCGTTCTGGATAAATGCCTCGATGGTGAACCGGCCAAAATCGGCCCCGATCGAGAAATCAAAGGTGGTGAAACCCTTGGTCGGTCCCAGCAGGTTTGCCTCCAGATCGGTCAGGTAGGAACGCGTGCCCGATTGATGCAGCATCGAACCTTGTACAAACGCGTTGGACTGGCCGAGATCGAAGCCATAGCGCGCGGTCGCGTTACCTTTGAACTTGGGCTGGACCGGCAGCGATGTTCCGCGCGGCACAGCAACCGTGCCCAGCGTGCAATCGACATTGCCGCCCGCTCCGATTGAACAGAAATCAGTAGTCAATTTGGCGTCGATGTACGAGCCCGAAGCCGACAGGGTCAAATGGCCCAGTTGCAGATTGAAATCGGCCTCCGCGCCGTAAACCCGGGCGTTGCCGGCGTTGTAGATATTGGTCACGCCGGCTGAGCCGATTGGGCTCAGGCCGTATTGCAGGTCCTGCCAGTTTTCATAGAACACCGCAGCATTGATCCGCAGCTTGCGATCAAACCAGCTGGTCTTGAAGCCCAGTTCGTAGTTGGACAGGGTATCGGGCTTGTACGGATTGATCCCGGGACGGCGGTTGTTGCCGCCAGGCCGATAGCCGGTTGAATAGGTGGCATAGACCAGATGGTCGGGATCGACCCGCCAGGTCAGATTGACGCGATGCGTCTCGCCCGACTGGACCGACTTCTTGTCGAAATTGTTGCACACCCGGTCAGCCGCAACGACCGCCACGCAGTTGGCCGCAGCCGCACTGGAGGCAAAGCCGGAAAAACCGATAAAGGTGTTGTTGGCAATGAATACGCGCAACCCGCCGGTTAGCGTGACGGACGGAACGATATCCCACGAAGCCTCGCCGAACATCGCATAGTCACGGTCAACCCGGTAAGCACGGGTCGCGAAAATATCGTCGCCGGCCTTGGGCACGGCCGGCGTATTGGGAATTCCGGCGAGGCCAGGAATGATATAGTCAGCCGCGAATGAATCGGTCTGGCGCTGATAGAACAGCCCGGCCACCAGCCGGACACTGTCGCTCGCAGGCGAGGCTACGCGTAATTCGTGCGACTGCTTGGTGTAGTCATCGCTGCCGTGGAACGCCTGCGTGGGATCGAGGAACCCGCCGCTGGCGGTGCTGAAATAGGTGTAATACGACCCCGCCAGATTGTCATAAGCGACCGTGTATTCCGAATAGTCAGCCTGATTATCAACCCGCCGGTCAAAATAACCGCCAGCGTATGTGATATCCCAGTTGCCCAGCTTGCCCTCGATCGTCAGCGCGGCCTGAACCCATTTGTCCTGATTGAGATCGGGGGTGTAATCGTTAACCCGCAGATCGCCGAGCCGCGGATCGAACAGGAAGGCGCCTTTGGCTTCCTGGTGTTGGTAAATGACTTGGGGAGTGACCGTCCAGCTGTCATCCAGATCGACCCGCAGCGCAGCCCGGCCGCCATACGTATCGACGGTGTTGAAATCATTTTTAACAAACGCAGCGTTGTTTATCGTGACGTT
>JANMBA010000311.1:0-4848 GCA_031360105.1 Novosphingobium sp. | reverse complement strand
ATCATGGTCAACGGCCCGGACCAGACCTACATCGAAAAGAAGGGCCGGCTGACGCTGGCGCACATCCGGTTCCGCGACGAATCGCATCTGTTCCAGATCGCGCAGCGGATCGTCAACCAGGTCGGCCGCCGCGTCGATCAGACCACCCCGCTGGCCGATGCCCGGCTCAAGGACGGCAGCCGCGTGAACGTCATCGTGCCGCCGCTGTCGCTGCGCGGCACCGCAATCTCGATTCGTAAGTTTTCCGAAAAGCCGATCACGATCGACATGCTCAAGGACTTCGGTTCGATGAGCGAAAAGATGGCGACTGCACTGAAGATTGCCGGGGCCTGCCGGATGAACATCGTCATCTCGGGCGGTACCGGTTCGGGCAAGACTACGATGCTCAACGCCTTGTCGAAGATGATCGACCCGGGCGAGCGCGTGCTGACGATCGAAGATGCTGCCGAACTGCGCTTGCAGCAGCCGCACTGGCTGCCGCTGGAAACCCGTCCGCCCAACCTTGAAGGCCAAGGCGCGATCACCATCGGCGATCTGGTCAAGAACGCGCTGCGCATGCGGCCTGACCGGATCATCCTGGGCGAAATTCGCGGCGCCGAAGCGTTCGATCTGCTCGCCGCGATGAACACCGGTCACGATGGCTCGATGTGTACGCTCCACGCCAACTCCCCGCGCGAATGCCTCGGCCGGATGGAAAACATGATCCTGATGGGCGACATCAAGATCCCCAAGGAAGCCATCAGCCGCCAGATCGCCGAATCGGTCGATATTATCGTGCAGGTCAAGCGCCTGCGCGACGGTTCGCGCCGCACGACCGAGATCACCGAAGTGATCGGAATGGAAGGCGACGTGATCGTCACCCAGTCGCTGTTCAAATTCGAATACCTGGATGAAAGCGAAGACGGCAAGATCATCGGCGAATTCCGCCCCTCGGGCCTGCGCCCCTATACGCTGGAAAAAGCGCGGCAATTCGGGTTCGATCAGGCCTATCTTGAGGCGTGTCTGTAAGCAGCCTAACTCGCCAGCCACGCCTTCAAGGCCATCCCCAGCAGCAGCATCGCGGCAAAGCTTGACCAGAAGGTCAGCCCCATCCACGGCACCCAGCTGACTGCGTCGGGATCGCGGCGCAGTTTGCGGCGACGCTCGCCCCGCCAACCCGCCAGCGCGAGCAGCAGTGCCGCCAGTCCGGGTAACAACAGGGTGCGCACCCAGTCTTCCTCAAGCCCATCACGGATCGTTGCTTGCCAGTCCATGTTCGCGCGTTAGAGCGCGACCATGCGCCAAGTCCAGCCCGGTCCGCCCGTTCAGCAGCCAATGCTCGCGCTCGGGCTGCGCTTGCTGGCGGTCATGGTGCTGTCAACGCTGATGATGTTGGTCAAATATACCTCCGGAACCGGGGTGCAGTTCGTTGAGATCCTGTTTTGGCGGCAAGTCCCGTCAATCGCGCTGATCCTTGGTTGGCTGGCGCTGCGCGGGCAAGTTTCGCGGCTCAAGACCCAGCGCCTCGGCAGCCACGGGCGGCGCGCAATGCTGGGGCTGACGGGTATGTTTTTCACCTTTGGTGCGCCGCTGCTCCTCCCGCTCGCGGTGAGCACCACGCTTGGCTTCACCACGCCGGTCTTTGCGGTGATCCTTTCGGCGCTGCTGCTGCGCGAGCAAGTGGGCCCGGTCCGGTGGCTGGCGGTCGCGCTGGGCTTTGCCGGGGTGGTGATCATCGCCCAGCCCGGCCACGCGCTGATTCCGCCGCTGGGCGCAGCGGTAGGCCTTGGCGCAGGGCTGATGGTCGCGCTGATCAGCATTCAAGTGCGCGATCTGGGCCGGACGGACGAGCCACTGTCGATCGTCTTCTGGTTCGCCGCGCTGTCATCGCCGCTGCTGCTGGCGGCACTGCCGTTCGTCTATACCCAGCATAGCGCGTGGCAGTGGTTCCTGCTGCTGTCAGGCGGCGTGCTGGGCTGCGTGGGGCAACTGCTGCTGACCGCATCGCTGCGCTATGGGCAAGTCGCCAGCGTGATCGTGATGGACTATTCGGCGCTGGTCTGGGCGACGCTGTATGGCTGGCTGGTGTGGAGCGAATTGCCCCCGGCTGCGACCTGGTGGGGTGCGCCGGTGATCATCGCGGCGGGCGGCGTGATCGCCTGGCGTGAACAGCAGCTCCATCGCCGCACCCCGCCTGCCACTGTCAGCAGCGGCGAATAATTCGGCGGGTCAGGCACCCGCTTTGCTGCGGGCGCGGCGTTCTCGCACCATCAGCCACGCCAGCAAGCCTACGGGTCCGGCCATAAAGGTGGCAAACAGGAACGGCAGCTGGATTAACCGTCCGAACTGCTTGTGATCAGCGTCGCGCGCGATCCACAAGCCCGTGAACAGATCGAACGCCAGGTAATGCGTCCAGCCGATCACCACCCCGCCGTCGCTTGCAAACAAGCCGCGCACCCCGGCAATCGAGCTGAAGCCCATCGGCCCGGCCCCGGCCACCCGCACCGGATCAACCGCCCCGCTCAGCACCAGCGCGAATACCACCGCATACGTCAGGCACAAAAGCGCGACGCCCAGGTACAGGATCGCGCTGTGCACCAGCGGCTGGCGCGGGCCAGCGGCGAGCAACAGCCAGCCGATAATTGCAAGCATGTTCGTGACGGTGAATAGAGCAGCCCACATCGGTCAGGTTCCTGTTTCGTTTGAAGGAATCGGTGGCTGCGGCGGCACAGCCTGGGCCCGCTGCCACAGCGTCCAGCGCATCAGCACCACCATCGCCAGGGCAAAGGCCATCAGCCCGTCGGTGACGAGCATCGCCTCGGGCGGAATCTGGCCGCCCGGCTGCGCTCCCGCACCAGTTTCGATGCCAGTGCCATAGGTCACGGCGCGGCGTGCGAGCAGGATCACCACCACAAAGATCAGCGCAGCGCGCGATTGCCGCATCATTAATCCGCCGGTGGCCGGATCGCGCTCAAGGTGCATCAATTGCCCGCGTTTAATCCCGGCAAACGCGCCGCCCAGCGCCGCAAAGACTATAATCAGCCAGCCCACCAGAGACGGGGGGAAGCTGATCAGCACAATCACCACGACCACCGCCAGAAAGGTCGGCGCAATCCACAATCTCCCGACCTGCATCGGCCGCGGCTTGTTCAGATTGCGGAACCGGAACGCGAAAACCAATCCGATAATGGCAATCGGCAGCACAGTTTGCAGCAATTTTGGATCCATCGCCCGCAGCTCCCCCTAAATCGCTTTATGCGCCGCAATCGCCCTTCCACACCAGCACTGGTTTGCGGGCTGCCTGGGTTTCATCGAGCCGGCGGCGCGGTGCAAAGTGCGGCGCGCTCTTCAGCTGGGTATCACCCGCCTTGGCGCGCTGTGCAACGCTGCGCAGCGAGCCGATGAAGCGGTCAAGCCCGGCCTTGCTCTCGGTCTCGGTCGGCTCGACCAGCATCGCGCCGTGGACCACCAGCGGGAAATACACGGTCATAGGATGGAAGCCTTCGTCGATCAGCCCCTTGGCAATGTCGAGCGTGGAGAACCCCTCGGCCAGATTGCTGTCGCTGAACAAGGCTTCGTGCATGCATGGCCCCGATGCCGCGAACGGCGCATCAAGTTCGCTCTCCAGGCTGCGCAGCACGTAGTTAGCGTTGAGCACCGCGTCTTCGGCAACTTGCGCCAGGCCATCCGCGCCGTGGCTGAGGATGTAGGTCAGCGCGCGGGTGAACATCCCCATCTGGCCGTGAAACGCCGCCATCCGCCCGACCGAGTGCGGCAGTTCGCTGGCCGCGCCGCGTTCTTCGACCATCCGGAACGTTCCATTTGTGCCGCGCCGCGCGAACGGCAGCGGCGCATAAGGCGCAAGCGCGGCAGACAGCACCACCGGTCCCGAACCCGGTCCTCCGCCGCCGTGCGGGGTGGAAAAGGTCTTGTGCAGATTGATGTGCATCGCATCGATGCCAAGGTCGCCCGGGCGCACTTTGCCGACGATTGCGTTGAAGTTCGCACCGTCGCAATAGACATAGCCGCCAGCCGCATGGACCGCGTCACCAATCGCCTTCATGTCGCGCTCAAACAGCCCGCAGGTGTTGGGATTGGTGATCATCACCCCGGCAATGTCGGGCCCTAGCCGTGCTTCGAGCGCGGCCAGATCGACCCGCCCAGCGGCGTTTGCGGGGATATTCTCGATGCTGAACCCGGCAAATGCCGCGGTCGCCGGGTTAGTGCCGTGTGCGCTTTCAGGGACGAGGATAACCTTACGGTCCTCGCCGCGCGCTTGCAGCGCCGCCTTGATACACAGTACCCCGCACAGTTCGCCATGCGCGCCGGCCTTGGGGCTCATCGCCACCGCCTGCATGCCGGTCAGCTCGATCAGCCAATGCGCCAGCTGGTGGATCACTTCGAATGCGCCTGATGCCGTGGCCATCGGCGCAAGCGGGTGCAGATCGGCAAACCCGGCCATCCGCGCGACCTTTTCATTAAGCCGCGGGTTGTGCTTCATGGTGCACGAACCAAGCGGGAATGGTCCAAGGTCAATCCCATAATTCTGGCGTGACAAGCGGGTGTAGTGGCGCACGGTCTCAGGCTCGGACAAGCCGGGCAGCGCGAGCAGATCGGCGCGCAAGTGCGCCGTCAGACCGGGCAGCAAATCGCCCGCGACCGCTTCGAAATCGACCCCGGTGGTGCCGGGCTGGCCCAGTTCAAAGATCAGCGGTTCTTCGAGGCTCAGCGCGCGGTCGCCGCTGTGGGTGGCCACGGCCGCATCCTCATGCGCCGGATGCTGGGCCGGGCCCATTTCGGGACGCCAGCCGGCGGCGTTCTGCACGGTCATGCCAGCAACTCCTGCAGCGCGGTGGCCAAGGCTTCAAT
>JANMBA010000150.1:0-2899 GCA_031360105.1 Novosphingobium sp. | reverse complement strand
GCGGCCGCTTGGCGGCGCGCTGATCGTGGTCGCTGGAGCGCTGGGAACGGGTGTCGGGCTGGCGACCGGAACCGGGCTGGGGGCCGGGGTCGGCCGCGCCACCGGGCCGCGGACAATCGGATTGTCGGCATCGACAGGGCCCTGCGAGCGTGGATTGCTGGTCGGCCGCGCGCCGGGAATCGAAAAATCGGGCAAGGTCTGGGCTACCGAAACTAGGGGCGCAAGCGCCGCTGCCAGCGCCGCAGCGCCGGTTGCTGCTCTGACGCTGCCCCCGATTATTCGCATTTCCCAATCCATCCTGCTGCGTAGCGGCGCGCTAGCGCCTCTGGCACTGAAAAGGAAGTGAACTTGCGCGGTGCCACCGCTGACTTGTGCAAATCGCGCGATCGGGGCATGGCGCGTGGCATGTCAGACACACCGCCACCACTGCAGCTGGGTCAGTCCAGCACGCTACCTGTCTCGCCCGAGGCGGCGGTGCTTGATTATGTCCCGAACCCGCGCCCCGGCGCGCTGTATTTGGTGCGGTTCGCGGTGCCCGAGTTCACCTCGCTTTGCCCGGTGACCGGCCAGCCCGATTTCGCGCACTTGGTGATCGACTATGCACCCGGCGCGACCATCGTCGAATCGAAAAGCCTCAAGTTGTTCCTCGGCAGCTTTCGCAACCATGCGGGTTTTCACGAGGATGTTACCGTCGGGATCGGGCAGCGCCTGGTGGCTGAAATGCTACCGCAGTGGCTGCGGATTGGTGGCTATTGGTATCCGCGCGGCGGCATTCCGATCGATGTATTCTGGCAATCAGGCGCACCGCCCACCGGCCTGTGGGTACCCGATCAAGGCGTCGCTGGCTATCGCGGACGCGGCTAAGTCAGCTCGGCGATTACTCGTAACAGCGCATCAACATCGCTGTCATCGTGATACAGCGCAAAGCCGATCCGCAACACATCACCGCGCAAGTCGGTGACCACTTGCCGCGCGGTCAGGGCACGGTGCAGCGCACCCGCCGTTTCACCCTGCAGCGCCAGGAACCGCGCGTGCGGTCCGCTGATCAGCTTCAGCTGTGGCACTGGACCCGCGGTCAGGAACCGGGCCTTGCGGGCATCGCAGTGCGCCGATATCGCCGCAGTCGTCAGGCCTTCGGAACGCAGCAGCCGCTGCACCGCGTTGAACCGGTACAGCGCCGCAGGATCGAATGTGCTGCCCAGAAACCGGCGGCCGTCGGGGGCGTAACCGACTTCGTCTTGCGCGCCAGTCAGGCTGTCAAACGCGGCGTACCACCCGGTTATCTCGGGACGCGGCGCAAAGCCGGGCGGGGCGTGCAAAAAGCAGATGCCCTCGCCCGCCATCGCGTATTTGTAACCGCCCGAGGTATAAAACAGCCGATCCGCCACCCCCGCCAGGACGGTCGGTGTCGCCATAAAGCCGTGATAGCCATCGATCACCACCCACGGCCCGGCGGGGGAGGCGAGCGCCGCCAGTGCTGCCAGATCACCGAGCGCTTGGCCCGAATTGAATTGCACCTGGCTCACGAAAATCAGATCGAACCCGCCGCCTTGTGCGGTGGCCACCACCTCGCCCAGCGGCACCGTCGTCAGCGCAATCCGCCCAGCTTCGGCCCAGCGCTGTGATTGGCGGCGGAACGAATGAAATTCGCCGTCACTGGCCAGCACGCGCGGCTGGTCGATCGGCAAGGCCGAGACGATCCGTACCAGCAATTCGTGGGTATTGGGCGCAAAGGCGATGGTCGCAGGATCGGGCAACGCCAGTTCTGCGGCGATGTGCGTCTGCGCTTCGGGGATCACCTCGGCAAAGATCCGGTCCCATTTGTGATCGGCCAGCAGCGCCGCATCCTGCCATGCCGCCGTGTGCCCGGCAAAGCTGGCATCGGGCCATAGATGGTGGCTGTGCGCTGCGAAATGCAGCCGGTCGGGCGCAGCTTCGAGCGCGCGCGAAAACAGGTGCTTGAAGCTCACTTTTTCGCTCATAGCGCAGTCCGCAATGACCACAGCTCGGGAAAGGCGCGCTTGCTCAGCGTTGAGTGCAGGTAACTCGCCCCCGCCGTGCCGCCGGTGCCGCGTTTGCCGCCGATCACCCGCTCGACCGTCAGCATGTGCTTGTGCCGCCAGGTTGCCATCGCATCGTCCAGATCGACCAGCTTTTCGGCGAGTTGATATAGATCCCAATAGGGTTCCGGGTGCTGATATACCGTCAGAAATGCCGCCTCAACCGAAGGGTCCGGGATGTAAGGCTGAGTCACGTCGCGGGTCAGCACTTGCGTGGCGATCGGCAATCCAGCGCGCGCGGCGGCGGCAATCGCCTCGTCCCACAGACTGGGCGCGTGCAGCGCAGTTTCGAGCGCAGCGCGGGCTTCGGGACGGTCATCCTGAAAGCTGAGGAATTTCGCATCTTTCAGCCCGAGCAGGTATTCGACTGTGCGGAACTGATCCGACTGGAACCCCGAACTGGGGCCAAGCGCGTAGCGAAAACTGGTGTAATCGCTTGGCGTCATGGTCGCCAGAACGTCCCAGCTCAGCGTCATCACCGCTTGAATCCGGCTGACCCGCGCCAGTGCTTTGTACGCCGGGACCAGCGCATCGCTGCGCACTTGACTGAGCGCCAGCCGCAGTTCGCGGATCATCTGGCCCAGCCACAATTCCTTGGTCTGGTGGATGACGATGAACAGCATTTCATCGTCAGTCCCCGAGCGCGGGTGCTGGCAGGCGAGCAAATCGTCGAGCGCAAGATAGCGCGCGTAAGTCATGGGCGCAGGATCGATCATCGCGCCACCATCATGGCAAGCGGGTTCAATTGCAAGCAATGCGCCCGGTCAGAACACCGCTTTTGGCGCATCCTCCGCCATCATCGCCTGGCGCACCAACGGGATTGGCGGGCCGCCGTATTC
>JANMBA010000144.1:0-16248 GCA_031360105.1 Novosphingobium sp. | reverse complement strand
CCTCGATCATCACGTCGCCGAATTTGCGGCACAGCTGCCGATACATTTCAAAATCCGCGAGACCACCGAGAAATTCATCCTGCGCGAGGCGACGCGCGATGTCATTACTTCCGAACTTTACGCGCGTCAGAAACATCCGTTCATGGCGCCCCCTTTGGCGCGGACCGAAGGGGTATCGGATCCGCTGCGGCAACGCTGCGAAGATCTCATACGCTCGCGCGAGTTCGAGGATCAGCCGTTTTTCGATCCGGTCAAGACCCGGGCGTTCCTTGACGACCTGGCAGCGGGAAACATGGTTACAGATCCTGCGATATCGGGACTATTGCTGCGGATCGCGACACTCAGCGTCATGCAGCAACGTTTTGCGATAGCCGCCTAGTTCCTTGCCTCAACCCGCGGCAACCGCAGCTTGACCAGCAGTCCGCCCAGATCCTCGCTCTCCGCCAGCACGACACTCCCGCCGTAAATCTCGGCGACATCGCGCACGATTGCTAATCCCAGCCCGGTGCCGGGTTTGCCGGTATCGAGCCGCGCGCCGCGATCGAAAATGCGGGGGTGTTCTGCTTCGGGGATGCCCGCGCCATCGTCTTCTACCCACACTTCGCAGATATCGCCGCCCGGCACGGGATCGATGGTCACGAAGACTGAGCCGCCGCCGTATTTTGCGGCGTTTTCAATCAGATTGCCGAGGATTTCATCAAGGTCTTGCCGCTCGATGGCGACGGCTGCGTGGCGGTTTCCATCGAGGTCAAACCGGGTGCGCTCGTGCAGCCGGGTTACCGCGCGCAGCACTGCTTCCACGCTTTCGCTGACATTCGCGCGGGCTTGCCCAGCCGCGCGGCGACCGACGGCGCGCGCACGAGCGAGGTGATGATCCACCTGGCGGCGCATCACCGCTGCCTCTCGGATCACCGTTTCGGGCAAATCGGAGGCATGCGCGGTGGCAGCGTTCATCACCACCGTCAGCGGAGTCTTGAGCGCGTGCGCCAGATTGCCCGCATGGGTGCGTGCCTCCTCGGCCTGGCGTTCAGAATGCGCGAGCAAGGCGTTGAGTTCCTGCACCAGTGGCTGGACTTCCAGCGGCAAAGGTTCGGTGACGCGGTTGGTGCCGGTGCTGCGCATCCGCTGGATTGCGCGGCGCACTTTGCGCAACGGGCCCAGCCCGTACCAGTTCTGCAAAGCTGCCATGACCAGCAAGCCCAGTCCCAGCACGAAGAAACTGCGATAGAGGATGCGGCGGACCCGGCTGGTCTGCTCGTCCAGATTGGTGCGGCGCTCGGCCACGGTGAACCACCACATCGTATCGCTGCCGGGCAGGGTGACCGAGCGTTCGATCACTCGCAGCGGTTCGGTCTTGAACTGATCGCTGTTGTAGGCATGCGCATCCTTGTCTTGGTGATCGGTCTGCACATTGAGTGAGCGGTCCCACAGCGAGCGCGAGGGAAAATCGTCATGCCCGGTGCCGCGAATCTGCCAGTAAAGCCCGCTGTTCGGCTCGAGCAGCCGCTGATCGCCCAGCGCGCGGTTGAAAAATACTTCGCCATCCGGGCCGACTTCGGCTGAAGCGATCATGCCGTTAAGCAAGTAGCTGAGCTGGCTATCGAAATTGCGGGTGATCAGGCTGTTCAGCGTCTGATCTAGTGCCAGCCCACCGCCCAGCAGCAGGACCGAAATCCACGCCGCCGCGATCAGCATCATTCGCCGTGACAGCGAACCGGTGTGCTGCGGGATTACGGGTTCGGCGCGCTTCACTGCGGCGCTTAGCCGCGTCCGGGCAGCGCCGGATCATCAAGGCTGTAGCCCAGGCCGCGAATAGTGGTGATCACTTCGGCGCCCAATTTCTTGCGGATGCGGGTAACGAACACCTCGATCGTGTTCGAATCGCGGTCAAAATCCTGATCGTAGATATGCTCGATCAATTCGGTGCGGCTGACCACCTTGCCCTTGTGATGCAGCAAATAGGACAGCAGCTTGTATTCCTGCGCGGTCAATTTCACCGGTTCGCCAGCCAGCGTCACCCGGCCTGAACGGGTATCCAGCCGCACGTCGCCCGCGATCAGTTCCGCACTGGTATTGCCCGAAGCCCGGCGGATCAGCGCGCGCAGCCGGGCGATCAGCTCTTCGGTCTGGAATGGCTTGGCCAGATAATCGTCTGCGCCTGCATCCAGCCCGGCGACCTTGTCGGACCAGCTATCGCGCGCGGTCAGCACCAGCACCGGAAACTTGCGGCCTTCCTTGCGCCACATGCCCAGCACGGTCAGCCCGTCAATTTCGGGCAAGCCAAGATCGAGGATCACCGCGTCGTATTCTTCGGTCGAGCCCATGAAATGCCCGTCCTCGCCATTGACCGACAGATCGACCGCATAGCCAGTGGCTTCGAGCGTAGATTTCAATTGCTTGCCGAGGGTTGGTTCGTCCTCGACGATCAGAATGCGCATTGCGGGGTTCCCCAGATGTGTCTGACGGTCAGATGGGACTTACGGTGGGTTGCGTCAAGGCGGCGGCCTAGCGCGACTCCCGGATGACCTGACCCGACCGGGCATCGACATCGACGAAAATGACGTGGCCATCCTGAATGAACTTCAGCCGATAGACAAACGCCGCTGGATCATACTCAGGCCCGAGATATTGCGCAGCGCGCATCTGCGGGAGCACCGCGCCTTCGATCTCGCGCAGCGAGCGGACGTTGCCGGCCCGCACTTCGCGCCGCGCCTTCTCCTGCGCGCCGCTCGGACCAGCCATGGCAGGCGTTATCGGCAAAACCGCCAGCGCAAACAGCAAGAGGAGGAGCTTCTTCATCACAAGCACGGCCCTAGCCGCCAAGGATTGAACAGCAAGTGAATGGCTTAGCCTGCCTTCAGCAAGGTTATGTAACGGCTGCGCAGTTCGCTGGTGAGCGTGCCCGGCCCGCCGTTGCCAATCGGACGCCCATCGACTTCGACCACCGGGAGCACCAGCGTCCCCGCGCCCGAAACAAACGCCTCGCGCGCAGCGAACAACTCGGCAGGTGTGAAGGCGCGCTCTTCCACCGTCAGCCCCATTGCGCGCGCGATCGCCAAGACGTTGATCCGGGTTACGCCCGGCAGCACGCCATGATCGACCGGGTGCGATACCAGCACCCCGCGCGCGTCAATGATATGCGCGTTCGAACTGGTCGCCTCGGTGATAAAACCGTCCTCGACCAGCCACGCGTCATCGGCCCCGGCGTCACGCGCTTCTTCCTTCATTAGCACCGCATAAAGCAGCTGCGTGGTCTTGGCCGAGCGCAGCCCCCAGCGCCGGTCCGGCCGCAGGACAATCCGCTGGCCGCTGATCGCGACCGGATTGGCAAGCAAACGGTCAGCTTGGGTATAGGCAATCCGCGTCGCCGGCACCGACGGCACCGGATTGGGAAATTCGCGGTCAGCCGGCGCGCCGCCGGTGACTTGCAGATAAACCCGTCCCTCGATCAGGTTATTGCGCGCAATCAGCTCGGATAGCACGCCGGGCCAGTCAGTTTCGTCGGCGATCCGCGCCAGCGCCATTGAACGGCCGAGCCG
The DNA here is from genome assembly GCA_031360105.1 of Novosphingobium sp. Lineage (GTDB taxonomy): Bacteria > Pseudomonadota > Alphaproteobacteria > Sphingomonadales > Sphingomonadaceae > Novosphingobium. The sequence goes on along the minus strand of JANMBA010000144.1, from coordinate 12,709 downwards.
CGCGGCGTGGTGCGTCCAATTGCAAAACTTGCCGTCAATCACCGGCGATACTTCATAAACACCCTGCCCAAACGTAAGGCCGCGATCAAAGATCGAGACCGTCGCATCGGTTTCGGGCATGAATTCACCGTTGAGCCATACTGTCCGCATGGTCCATGCTGTTGCCCGTGCGGTGCGGCTTGTCAACGCGCTGCACGCCCCCTACGGCGCGCGCTCACCATGGCAGCTGCACCAATCCTTTCCTGGGAAGACCTGGGCCTGATCCAGGGGTCGGGCTGGCTATTCCAAGGCCTCGACCTGTTCATCGGCCCGCGCGACCGGCTGGCGCTGATCGGGCGCAACGGTGTGGGCAAGACCACGTTGCTGCGGCTGATCGCGGGCGAAGTTGAAGCAGATCGCGGGCGCCGCTCGTTCCAGCCGGGTACCAAGATCGTCATGCTCGAGCAGGATCCGTTCTTCACCGGCTATACGACGCTGCTGGACTTTGCACTGTCCGGAAAAGACGCTCCGGCTCAGCACGAGGTCGAGGCGATTGCCGAGCAACTGGGGATTGATCTGAACCGCCCAGCTGAAAGCGCCAGTGGCGGTGAACGCCGCCGCGCTGCGCTGGCCCGGGCGCTGGCGCAAGAGCCCGACCTGCTGCTGCTGGACGAGCCGACCAACCACCTCGATCTGGCGGCGATTGACTGGCTCGAAGGCTGGCTCTCACGCTATAGTGGCGCGTTTGTTGCGATCAGCCATGATCGGACGTTTCTGGAGCGGCTGACCAAGGCTACACTATGGCTTGATCGCGGGGCACTGCGGCGCAAGGAAATCGGCTTCGGCGGGTATGAGACCTGGATGGAAGCAATCTATGCCGAAGAAGCCCGCGCCGCTGATAAACTGGACGCCCGGCTGAAACTAGAAGCGCACTGGCTCGAACGCGGGGTCACCGCGCGGCGCAAACGCAATCAGGGTCGCTTGTCCAAACTGTGGGAAATGCGCGCCGCGCGCGCCGCAATGCTGACCCCGACCGGCACCGCCAAGCTCAATCTGGCCAGCGACGATGTGAAGACCAAGGCAGTGATTGTGGCCGATAAGGTCACCAAGCGCTTTGGAGCCAGGGGTGTTGAACGCGCAATTATCAAAGACTTCTCGCTGCGGATCACGCGCGGCGACCGGATCGGCGTGGTCGGCGCGAACGGAGCGGGGAAGACCACGCTGCTGCGGCTGCTGACCGGCGAACTTGCGCCAGACGAGGGCACGATCACGCTGGCCAAAACGCTCGACGGGGTGGTGATCGATCAGCAGCGCAGCTTGATGTCGCCCGAAAAAAGCGTGCGCGATGTGCTGGCTGAGGGCGGCGACTGGATCGACGTGCGCGGCACGCGCAAACATATCGTGGGTTACCTCAAGGACTTCCTGTTTGAGCCCGGGCTGGTCGATGCCAAAGTCGGTACGCTGTCAGGCGGCGAGCGGTCGCGGCTACTGCTGGCGCGCGAATTTGCCCGGCTATCGAACCTGCTGGTGCTCGACGAGCCGACCAACGACCTCGATCTCGAAACGCTCGATCTGCTGCAGGAAGTGATCGCCGATTACGATGGCACGGTGCTGATCGTCAGCCATGACCGCGACTTTCTGGACCGGACGGTGACCGTAACCTTGGGCCTTGATGGGTCGGGCAAGGTCGATATCGTCGCGGGCGGGTATGCCGACTGGGTCAAGCAGCGCAGCCAGCGCAATGCCCCGGCCAAGAGCACTAAACCCGCCGCCGAAGCCGCGCCGCCGCAGCCGCTCAGGAAGGCCAAACTGACGTACAAAGATCAGCGCGATTACGAGCAGTTACCCCAGCGGATCGAGGAACTGCTAGCAAGCATTGCCCGCGATGAGGCGGCGCTGCACGATCCAGCGCTCTATGCCCGCGATCAGGCGAAGTTTGACGCGCTGACCAAGGCGATCGATCAAGCGCGCGCCGCGATCGATGCGGCGGAGGAACGCTGGCTGGTGCTGGCGGAATTGGCCGAAGGGTAAGCGGCCCCTCCGTCAGCCCAGCGGGGCTGCCACCGCCCCATCGCAAGTCGATGGGGAGAATACGCGACCTTACCGATCCTCTCCATCGACTTGCGATGGGGAGGTGGCATTCGCAAAGCGAATGACGGAGGGCCGACTACCCCGCCGCTAACCGCTCCTTCACCCGCTGATCGATCCGCGCCTCCAGCATCGACAGCGGCATCACCCCATCCTTCAGCACTTCATGGAACCATTGCAGGCTGAACTTGTCACCCAGCGCGGCCTGCGCGCGGGCGCGGTTTTTGACCCACGCTGTATGTCCGATCTTATAGCTGCAAGCCTGCCCGATCAGCGTGCAATAACGCTCCACCTCGCGCTGGCAGCGCGCGCGGGCAAAGCCCGTGGTGGCGACCATGTAATCGGTCGCTTGCTCGCGGGTCCAGCGCTTGTGGTGCAAGCCCGTATCGATCACCAGCCGCGAGGCGCGGAACAGGAAGCTTTGCAGATATCCAGCGCGTTCGAGGCCTTGGTACGCGCCCAGCTCATCGGCCAGTTGCTCGGCATACAGCGCCCAGCCCTCGCCGTAGCTCGAGATGAAATCGTTCTTCAAAAGCATCGGCAGGTTGCCCGCCTGCTGCGCATAGCCGCCTTGCAAGTGATGCCCCGGCAAGCCTTCGTGATAGGTCAGCGCGGGCAGCGAATATTTGGGCCAGTCACCCACAGATTTCAGGTTGATCCAATAGATCGCCGGGCGGCTGCCATCGAGCGCAGCCGAATTGTAATACCCGTTCGAAGCGCCATCCTGAATTTCCACCGGCACCCGGCGGATTTCGAGTGGCTGATTGGGGATATCGGCAAACGCTTGGGGCAAGCGCTGCTTCATATCCGCAATCCCGACATTGAGGCTGTCAATCAGCGCTTTGCGGCCCGCGTCACTATCCGCAAACAGCTGGTCGCTTTGACGGTTCAGTGCGGTCAGCCGCTCGCCCACGGTGCCGCTGGTCATCCCGGCAGCTTTCAGGATCGCGTCGATCTTGCCGGTAATATCGGCGACTTGTTCCAATCCGATGGCGTGAACCTCATCGGGCGAAAGTTTGGTAGTGGTGGCCTGAGCCAGCGCATCGGCATAGATTTCATCGCCGCGTGCAATCCGCCATGCGCCGTCGCCCGCCGCTGTTTTGCTGCGCAGTCCGGTCATCAAGGCGATCTGCCGGTCAAGCGCCGGATAGACCGCCCGCTCGACAATCCTGGTCGCCCGTGCCGCCCAGTTGCCGGCAATTCCCTTGGCCTTGGTCCGCAGCGCGATTGACTGGACCAGCGTATTGTCCGCCGCCGCCACATCGCGCAGCTTGTGCATCTGGCCCAAAGTCAGATCGATCGACCAGCCCGGCGCAAGCAACCCGCGCGCCGCCTCTGCCCGCTGCCCGGCGGTGTCTTGATCGAGCACCCGGGCAAATCCGGCAAGCCGCGCCAGATAGGCCTCGGCGTCGGAAGCGCTGTTCATCGGGTGCGCTGAATTGAGAAAATCCGGAAGTTCGAAATAGGCCCCGCCCTGCTGATACAGGCGGTACGGGGTCTGCACCTTACCGATATCGTATTTGCTCGCCGCCAGCGTGCGCTGCTCAAGCATATATTGCACCCGGGCCTGATATCGCTGCCCGGTGGCGCTTAGCAGAGCCGGCCTGATCGTCTTCAGACGTGCCTGCCAGTTCCGCGCGCGAGCCAGATCGGCATGCCGCTCAGCCGCAGTTGGCGCCGAAAGCATTGCGCGCAGCGGCGCCAACTTGCCCTTGTCCAGCCCCAGCGAGGTCGCAAATTCGGGCGAATGCGCAATCCCGTCGTTGAACATCGCATCAAGCAGCGCCAGCAGCGTCTTGTCGGCATTGAGCGCCAACCTCTTGGCCCAGACCGGATCGGCCGCAAAGGCGGTGGCGGCGGCGCCTGCTGCTGCGATAAATTGCCGGCGATCCATAAACTTTCCCCTGTTGCGGCTGGTGTAGCAGCAGTTCTGGACCGGTTTACGCGCCGCGCGCAAACCCTTCGACCAAGCACCCTTGCGGCCCGACGAAAGGTGATGGAATCCGGTTACCCTCTCGCCAAAGTCCGCACAAAGGTCACACCCAAACTCATTCCAGCCGGTAATACCGCGCAACCCGGTCCAGCGCGAGCCGCAGCACCAACTTGCCGCTGCGCACCGGCCAGGCGAGCGCGCGTTCGGCCAAGGGCAGTGTTTCGCCGGCGCAGACCACGCGCCACAGGATATCGGACAAGCCCGGCCCGGCGGCCGTCACCGCGCCATCGAACCGGGCGCGCGCCGCCAGTTGCCGCTCGCTGGCGCTAAGCGAAACCTCACCACCGCCGCCTTGCACCCGGATCGGATCCCAGCGCATGGTAATCGCGGGCGACAATTGCGCGCGCTCCCAGTCACGGCCAAGACATTCCCCGGCAGCAAATTGCACATCGGTTAAATGGCCGCGCGCATGGAGCCAGGCCAGCGGACTTTCGCCCATGTTGACCGTTACGCTGCGCCCGCCCTTGCGCGCACCCCCGGCTTTAACAGCCCTGCGCCGCACCGGCCCCGCATCGGTTAGTTCGCATTCAACCAGATCGCGCTGCATCGCTATTCCTTTGGTATGTGAGTCGCGGTTCCGCTTGCCAAATACGAATGGTTGTAGGAAAGCAGAAAACCAATCTGGTTACAGGGGCAACCGTATGATCAACCGCATTCGCGCTATTCGCCGCCAGAAATCGCTCACCTTGGCCGACGTGGCGCTGCGCTGCGCCCCGCCAACCACCGCGCAGACGATCGGTCGACTCGAGACCGGCATGCGGCAATTGTCGCTGACCTGGATGAACCGGATCGCCGCCGCGCTGGCGGTTGAGCCCGAACTGCTTGTGCGCGGGGCCGAGAGCGAGGTGCCTAGCTTTGTCGCACGGCTGACCGCCGATGGCGCGGAAAGCCTGCCCGCCCCGCGTGAGGCGATCTTGCCCAGCGCGCTGGGTGGTGACGGCGGGCTGGTCGCTTTGGCGGTGGAAGCCAGCGCGGGCGAATACCGCGCCGGGGACCAGGTGTGGCTGCGCCAGTTTGGTCCGGAAGCTTATCTGCGGCTGCTCAACCGCGATGTGCTGGTGCCGCGCCCCGGGGGGCGGTTTGTGTTCGGGCGGATGATTGACCGTGATGCGCAGCGCGTCGCGATCCTGCCGCCCGGCGCCGGATCGCGGCAAGTGGTGGTCGATAGCCCGGCATGGATCGCAGCAGCCGAAATGCTGGTGCGATCCTTGTGACGCGCCTGCGCGTGCTGTCGCTATCGACGCTTTATCCCAACGCTGTGACACCCAACTTCGGGGTATTTGTCGAGCGGCAGATGCAGGCGGTGGCGGCGCGCGGCGATGTCGATCTGGTGCTGGTGAACCCCGTGGGGCTGCCGCCCTTCCCACTCTCGCTGCACCCGCGTTACCGGCCTTTGCGAGGGATAGACCTTGTTGAGCAGCGCAGCGGCGTGACCGTTTTGCGCCCGCGATTTACGCTGCTGCCGGGCACGGGCGGGCGGTTTAACGCTCGTTTCGAGGCCGCCGTGGTGCTGCCGCTCGCGCGGCGCCTGCACGCCGAACAACCGTTCGATCTGATCGATGCGCAGTTCTTTTATCCCGATGGCCCCGCCGCGCTGCGGATCGCCCAAGCCCTCGGCTTGCCCAGTTCGATCAAGGCGCGCGGCGCGGATGTCCATTATTGGGGCCATGCTCCGGGAACCGCGCGGCAGGTGCGCGCTGCAGCGCTGGGAGCGAGCGGGCTGCTCGCGGTGGCAGCTGGACTGGCCGATGATCTGGCCGCACTGGGGGTCAGTCGGAGCAAAATCACCGTCCACCGCACCGGGCTCGACCGCGCGGTGTTCCGCCCGCTTGACCGGGCCGCGTGCCGCAGCAAACTGGGCTTGCCGCCCGGCCAGTCCGTACTCGCCTGCGTTGGCGCGCTGATCGAGCGCAAAGGGCAAAGCTTTGCGATTGAGGCCTTGGCGCGGGTTCCTGGCGCAATTCTGGTGCTGGCCGGGACCGGGCCTGACGAGGGGCACTTGCGCAACTTAGCCGCGAGCCTTGGCCTGACCGAACGCATCCGGTTCTTCGGCTCGGTGCCGCATTGCGACTTGCCTGTGGTGCTCAGCGCGGCCGATCTGTTCGTGCTGCCCACCGCCAGCGAGGGCCTGGCCAATGCCTGGGTCGAAGCGCTGGCCTGCGGCACACCAGTGATCACCACGCCATTGCCTGGCGCGCAGGAACTGCTGACCGATCCCGCCTATGGCCGAATGATCGCGCGCGATCCGGTGGGAATCGCGGCGGCGATCAATGATCTGCTGGCCGCACCGCCGCCGCGCGAGGCAGTGCTGGCGGGGGCGGCGGAATTCAGTTGGGAGGCCAATGCCGCCGCGCTGGTGGCCCATTGGCGCACCCTTGCGGCGGGGTAATCAGTTTCGTTCGCGGGTCAGACGCTCTTGCCGGTCCAGCTCGGATTCGGCGGGTACGAAACTGTTCGAGGTGACCTTCAGCCAGACCAGGATCGGCGCAGCCATATAGACCGAGCTGTAGGTGCCGACGAAGATCCCCATAAAGATCGCCGCCGAAAATCCGAAGATCACCTTGGGACCGAGCAGCATCAGCGCACCCAGCGTAATCAGCATTGTGGCCGAGGTCATCACCGTGCGTGCCAACGTTTCATTGACTGACAGATCGAGCAATTCGGGTAGCGGCATCCGGCGGAATTTCTTCAAATTCTCACGGATCCGGTCATAGACCACGATCGTATCGTTGAGCGAATAGCCGATAATCGTCAGGATCGCGGCGACGATGTTGAGATCAAACTCCATCTGCGTGATCGCAAACAGGCCGAGCGTCAGCGAAACGTCGTGAACCAGACTGAACAACGCACCCACCCCGAACTGCCATTCGAACCTTATCCAGATGTAGATCGAAATCGCGATCATGGCGTAAATCAGCGACCACATCCCGGTCGAATAGAGTTCGTCCGAAACCTTGCCTGAAACCGAATCCACCCCATCGATCCGCGCACCGGGATGGGCGCTGACCACGGCGGCCGAAATCTTGCTTGCCATGGCATTCGACAAGCCCGGATCCTGCTCTGATCCGGCTGGCAGCTTCATCCGGATCGAGACCTGGTTGGGCTGGCCGAAGCGCTGGATGGTCGGCTCGCCAAAGCCCAGCTTTTCCACTTCACTGCGCAGCTTGGCGACCGGTGCCTCTTTATCCTGCTGGAAGGTCACGCGGATCATCTGCCCGCCGATAAAATCGACGCCGAGGTTCAGGCCTTGTGTTGCGACCAAAGCCCAGCTGGCCATGACCAGCAGGCCCGAGACGATGAAGAACGGCAACCGCCACTTGAGAAAGTGGATGTTGGTGTCGTCGGGAACGAGTTTGAGGAGACGCATGTTCGCTGCTTCCTAGATATTGAGCTCGGCCGGGCGCGCCTTGCGCAGCCAGCCGGCGACCCACATGCGGGTGATGGTCACCGCTGTGAACACCGAAGTCATAACGCCAATTACCAACACCACGGCAAAGCCCTTGACCGGGCCCGAACCGAACAGGAACATCAGCACCGCAGCGATCACATTGGTGATGTTGGCATCGAAAATCGCCCGGCTGGCTTCTTTATAGCCAACCTCAACCGCTTGCACCACGCGCCGCCCGCGCTTGCGTTCTTCACGGATGCGCTCGTTAATCAGCACGTTGGCATCAACCGCCGCGCCAATCGTCAGCACGAACCCGGCGATCCCGGGCAAAGTCAGCGTGGTCCCCAACATGGCCATGATCCCCAGGATCATCAGCACGTTCAACACCAGCGCCAGATCGGCGTAAGCCCCGAACCGGCCGTAAGTCACAAAGATCAGCAGTACCACCAACAGCGTGCCGACGACCATCGCGATCATCCCGCTGCGGATCGAATCCGCACCCAGATCCGGCCCGACCGAGCGTTCCTCGATCACCTTCAGATCGACCGGCAGCGCGCCCGAGGCGAGGTTGATCGCCAATGCCTGCGCACTGGCCGGGGTGAAGCTGCCCGAAATCCGCGCCTGACCGCCCAGAATCGGCTCGTTGATGCTGGGGGCCGAGATGACCTTGCCATCAAGGATAATCGCGAACGGCTTTCCGACATTCTCCGACGTCAGCTTGGCAAACTTTGCCCCGCCTTGCTGGTTGAACGAGATTTCCACGATGGATTCGTTGGTTTTCGGATCATTGCTGGCGGTCGCCTGCGTCAATTGATCGCCATTGATCCCGCCCAGCCGGAATACCGCGAGCGGCACCAGGCCATCTTTTTCGGGTGTGGCGAACGGTACCAATTGCGTGCCCGGTTGCGCCACGCCTTGGGTTCGGTCATTGGGCGAGGCAGCGGTATCAACCAGCTTGAATTCGAGCTTGGCAGTCTGCCCCAGCTGCTCTTTCAGCGCCTTGGGATCGCTGAGGCCGGGCACCTGCACCAGAATCCGGTTGCCGCCTTGCCGGATGATCGTCGGTTCGCGCGTGCCCATCTTGTCGATCCGCTTGCGCACCACTTCAACCGCGGCGCCCATCGCCTGATCGGCCGATTGTTTGAGCCCAGCCTCGGTCGGGGTCAGTTCGATCAGTCCGCCATTGATCGCCAGATCCCAATCGCGCTGGCCGGTGGTGCCCGCGCCGCTGGTCAGCGTCTGCAATTGCTCACGCGCGGCGTCGGCCTTGCTCGGATCGTTGAGCATGAAGGCAATTTTGCCATCCTTGGTCGAAACATCGCCAATCCCGATCCGCGGTTCGCTTTTGGCCATGCGCGAGCGCACGCTTTCTTCCATTTGCTCGAGGCGCAGCTGGCGGATCTGGTTGGTATCGGCTTCCAGCAGCAAGTGGCTACCGCCCGCCAGATCGAGCCCGAGATTGACCACCGGATGCGGCAGTGCAGCGGGCCAGGCGAGACCCGCCACGGCAAAGATTGAAGGCAGGGCTGCGGCCGCACAAGCCAAGGTCAGAAACCACAGCCAGACCTGTTTCCAGCGGGGAAAATCGAGCATTTTGGAACCTTCGTTATGCGGCTGGCGCTAGACGGCTGTGCGCAAGATCAATCGTTGGCAGGCGTGCTGCCACCCGGCGGCACGATATCGACAATCGTCGATTTGAGCGCCTTGACGCGAACATTGGGACCCAGTTCGACTTCGGCATACAGCTCGTCGACTTTAATCACTTTGCCCAGAAAACCGCCGCCGGTCAGGACTTGATCGCCCTTTTTGATGCTGCTGATCTTGGTCTGCAAATCCCGCTGACGCTTCATCTGCGGGCGGATGATCAAAAACCAGAAGATCGCGAACATCGCGACAAATGGCAGATACTGGAGCCACACCGGGGGCGATTGGCCCGCGCTGGCGGCGGCCGACATAACTGAGAGGATTGCGCTGTTCATGGCTTGCTGTGTGCACCTGCTAAATCGCGTGCCGACTGGCAGCGGGCGGAATTGCGCGCAACTAGCAGCAATGCATGAGCGTGGCAACGCGCCGCCCCCAAGCGAGCCACTGCCTCGCAACGCCCATTTGGCGTTTGATCGCAGCCCTTCAAGGGGTGCGTCAAGTTGCTGGCGCAAGTTTGCACCGCGCCGCTTGCCACAGCGCCCCGCCGCACCTATAGGCGCGATCCCTGCCCCGCTGCTGATGCGGTCGGGCGGACCGGTCGGGACGTAGCGCAGCCTGGTAGCGCATCACACTGGGGGTGTGGGGGTCGGAGGTTCGAATCCTCTCGTCCCGACCAATTTTCGCAATAAAGACAGTGTGTTAAACTGATAGCAGAGTCGCCCGACGCGCTATGCGCAGTCTCTCATAAGCCCACTGTAAGCGACGGCGGGGATCGCCCCACCCTAGAAGCGCGCTCCCGGACCTCCTGAGATATGTGCACGCTGAGCTGCAAGCGCAGTCACCCGTCCCGTAACCATTTCGGTTAGCGTTGAATGCGAACGTTCCAAATTACGGATCGGAAACTTGGCGCCCGAAGGGCTGGATCGTCTCGTCCCAGACAATTTTTTGGGTTGCGATGCGACGTTTTGAAATCAGCAAACTGTTTTCCTACACAGACCAATTTGGTTATCTGCGCTGCTTCGTTTTATCCGAAGGAGCAATCTATGGCACTTCTCGACGTTTTGATCGGGCCAATCGTTTCGATCATCGACAAAGTCATCCCTGACAAAGCCCAGCGCGACAAGGCCAAGCTGGAACTGTTGCAGTTGCAGGGCACGCAGGACATGGCCGAGATCAATGCGCGGCTTTCAGCGATCGTGGCCGAGGCCAATTCGCACGATCCGTGGACTAGCCGCGCCCGGCCAAGCTTTCTTTACGTGATGTATGTGCTGCTGCTGTGGGCACTTCCGATGGGACTGCTGGCGATGTTTAGCCCAGCCCGGGCGGCGGCGATTGCGGCTGGGATGAACGCCTATCTGGCCGGCCTGCCCGAGCCGCTTTATGCGCTGTTCGGCACCGGCTACCTTGGTTACACCGCCGCGCGGCAGTGGGGCAAGATTGCCGGCAGCGACAAATAGGCGGCTACCGGCGCCGCAAGATAAAGCCGTTCGTGGTTAGTTTCAGGTAATCTTTTGCCGGTATAGCCTGACCGCAACGGCACTCTCCTTCGTGAGTGCCGGCGGGAGTTTCAAACGTGAGCATAGCCAGGCAAATTGCACCAAAAGCGCTGGCCGCGCTGCTGATCGCCGGTCTGATCTCGCTTGGCGCCTGTTCCAGCCGCGATACGCTCCTGGCCGAAAAACTGTCCGCCGCCGAAGCAGCCGCAGCCCGGGCCGAAAAAGCGGCCGACCGCGCCGAAAAGTCCGCCGCCAAGCTGGTTCACCAACCGGCCGCCGTGGCCCAGGCCGAACCACAGCCCGCAGAAGGTCAAGACCCCGCGCAAGCCGAGCAAGATCGACTGGATGCTGCCTCAGCCCCAACCAACCACGGTTGACGCTTAACGCTTGTGCGCGCGCCGTGCCGCATTATGGGTTGGCGGCATTCGCTGAACCATCCGGAGCGCAGGCGTGATAACCCGCACAGTCCTCGTCCTTAACGGACCCAATCTCAACCTGCTCGGCACGCGTGAGCCTGAGATCTATGGCTATGCCACGCTGGACGAAATTTCGGCGCGATTGATCGCGCGTGGGGCCGAGCTGGGCTTGGCGGTCGAATGCCGCCAGACAAATCACGAAGGTGTGCTGGTCGATTGGTTGCACGAAGCCCGTGCGCGCGCAGTTCATGCAGTGCTGCTCAATGCTGGCGCTTATACTCACACCTCAATCGCGCTGCTGGATGCGATCAAGGCGATTCAAGTGCCGGTGATCGAAGTCCATCTGTCCGATCCCGAAACCCGCGAACCGTTTCGCCACTTGTCCTATGTCGGCATGGCAGCAGCCGACTGCGTCAAGGGGTTGGGCCCGGACAGCTACCTGATCGCGCTGGAACGCACTGCCAAACTCTAGGGCGGCGCTTTAGGCTTGCCCTCGCTCACGCCCCGCCGCATAGGCGAAGGCCCTGTTTCAGATAAGAGGTTCGCATGAGCGAGACAAAGGGCGTCAGCCGTAGCAGCGGCATGAATATCGACAGCAAACTGGTTCGCGAGCTGGCCGAATTGCTGAACGAGACTGGCCTGACCGAAATCGAAGTTGAAGATGGTGATCGCAAGATCAAGGTTGCGCGCCACGCGGCGGTGCAGTTGACCGCCCCGGCTCCGCACGCGCCGCTCGCGGCTGCTGCGCCGGCCATGCCGATGACCGCCGCTGCACCTGAACCCGCCGCGATCGATCCGGCTGCGCTTAAATCGCCGATGGTCGGTACGTGCTATCTCTCCGCCGATCCGACCAGCGCGCCGTTCATCGCGGTCGGCCAGCAAGTCAAAGTTGGCGATACGCTGGTGATTATCGAGGCGATGAAGGTGATGAACCCGATCACCGCCACCAACGCCGGCATGGTCAAAGCGATCCTGGTCGAAAACGCGCAGCCGGTCGAATACGACCAGCCGCTGGTTGTGATCGCGTAGGACCAGCAGAGCGATGGGCATTTCCCGGATATTGATCGCCAATCGCGGCGAAATCGCACTGCGTATTCACCGCGCCGCTCACGAAATGGGGATCGAGACGGTTGCGGTGCATTCCACCGCCGATGCCGATGCCATGCACGTGCGGCTGGCCGATCACGCGGTTTGCATCGGGCCGCCTGCCGCCAAAGACAGTTACCTCAACATCCCGGCAATTATCTCGGCCGCAGAAATCTCGCACGCCGATGCAATCCACCCCGGCTATGGCTTCCTGTCCGAAAATGCCCAGTTCGCCGATATAGTCGAAGCGCACGGGCTTATCTGGATCGGCCCCAAGCCCGAACATATCCGCACCATGGGTGACAAGATCGAGGCCAAGCGCACTGCTGGTGCCTTGGGCCTGCCGCTGGTCCCCGGATCGGACGGCGCGGTCAGCGAAATCGGCGAGGCCAAGCGTATCGCCGAGCAGGCCGGTTACCCGGTGATCATCAAAGCCGCATCGGGCGGCGGCGGGCGCGGCATGAAGGTCTGCAACGGGCCCGAAGAGCTCGAAACGCTGATCGCCCAGGCCGGGAGCGAGGCCAAGGCCGCGTTCGGCGATGCCACGGTCTATATCGAGAAATACCTCGGCAACCCGCGCCACATCGAGTTCCAGGTGTTCGGTGACGGCAACGGCACG
>JANMBA010000137.1:0-1709 GCA_031360105.1 Novosphingobium sp. | reverse complement strand
TGCGTCGCGCGGCAGCCACACGAACGCAAACAAGTGCCGCTCGAGCGGGGCCTGCACCAGCGCGAGGCGCGGGCGCGGGCGATCAACCAGGCTCATCATCGCGGTCGCAACGCGTTCAAGATCGGCATCGGAAAACCCGATCAGCAAGTCGTGCGGCAGCGCGGTCAGCGCGTGGACCAGCGCCTTGCCGGCGTGGCCATTGGCGGCAAACCCGAACTTGGCCATCAGTTCGGCCAATTGCGCGCGCATCCGCGGGATGCGGTCGGGCGCGGCGGCCAAGGCCGCGCTGGTCCAGACCCCGGCGTGGACTGACAAAGCGGTGACGGTGCCGTGTTCAACCACCGGGATCAGAAACAGATCGAGCGGCACCCGCCGGTGCACATTGGAAATCAGGTTGGACTTGATGATCAGCGGCACCCGCCCGCTGCTCTTGGCCTCGTTATCAAACCAGGCAAAAGCCCGGTCGAACGAAGCCGGGGCGAGTACTTGCCGGGCGCTCTTCTTGCAGATCCCCAGCGCATCGCTCTGGCTGCCATCGCGCATCCGCGTGACATGGCCAAGCTGGGTCAGCATGCCGTCCTTGAACCAGCGCAACAACGCCGCGCCCTCACCGCCGCCCAGGGCGTCCGCATCGCGGCCCATCGCTTCCTGCAAGCGCGGCCAGTCATTCACCGCCGCGCGGACATCACCGAGCGTTGCAGCCAATGCGCTCTCCAGCGCGCGCCGACCGCGGGCATCGCCGCGCTCGGTCTCAAGGTAAATCATGCTCTCGCGCTTTTCACCGGCCGTGTGCGGGTCGAGCACTTCGAGCAGCGCTCCTGCAGCGTCGCGGCGCACCGCCATCACCGGGTGCAGCAGCCGGTCAATCGCAAGACCCTGCGCGGCAATCGTGGCCGAGATCGAATCGACCAGGAACGGCATATCGTCGTTGATCAACGCAATCCGCATGAACCGGTCGCTGGCGCTGCCCGAAATCGATTCGATCACGATGCTCGCCTGCCCGGTATCGCGCATGGCAGCGGCGGCGAGCACAAAGGCGGCTGCGCGCTCTAACCCGTCAGGCGTGAACGGGGCGTCCCCGGGCAGCAGCGAATCGGCCAATTGCCGGGCCAGGGCCTTGCTCAGCGCAGACTTCGAACTCATGGATCACGGCTCCTCGAGCGCAGCGACGCAACGCCCGTTCCTGCTTGTTATATTGTTGCTAACTTGTGTAGCAATTATGCGCACTCTAGAAGCTTGCGCCGACCAGTGCAACCACTTGCCCCTAGGGAAATGGCCTTAAGACAGCGCCTGCATTGTCAGGCCGAGCGAGCGTTGCCGTGCCGCCGGATCAAATGTTGCGCCCGAGACAATGATCTCGTCCGCGCCGGTGCGTTCGATGAACTGCCCGATCGCCGCGCTGACTGTGGCCGGACTGCCGACCGCGCTCACTGCACGCATATGTTCCAGCATCGCGAGCTGGCTGGGCGGCAAGGTCTGGCGGTAACCCAGCACCGGCGGCTTAAGCTTGCCCGGGGTGCCACTGCGCAGCGCGACAAAGCTTTGGTCGATCGATGAGGCCAGCAGCACGGCATCGGCGTCGCTATCCGCCGCGATTACGTTCATCGCTGCCATAACATACGGCCGTTCGAGCGCGGCTGAAGGCTGGAAATTCTGGCGGTACAGCAGCAGCGCCTGATCGAGATAATCAGGCGCAAAATGCGAAGCGA
>JANMBA010000111.1:0-10542 GCA_031360105.1 Novosphingobium sp. | reverse complement strand
GGGTGCGTTGCTGGAGTGGCTGGCAGATTCGGCGAGACTGGCCGATTAGCTGAGGCTAGCCGGCCCAAAGGCGTGCGGCAACAGGTCTGACAGGCGCAGCTCCAGCACCGCGTGTTCGCCCACGCACAGCACCAGCGGATCGGTGCCGCCCAGTTGCGCCAGCTCAGCCAGCACTTGGCGGCAGCGACCACAAGGTGTGACCGGATCGCCTGCGCCAACCGCGCCAACCCGGCCGCCGATCACCGCCACCGCTTCCAGTCCGCCGCGCTGGCCGTGCGCCATCGCTGTGCTCACCGCGACCGTTTCGGCGCACAGCGTCAGGCCGTAGCTGGCGTTTTCCACGTTCGCCCCGGTTACCACGTTGCCGTCGGCAAAGCCCAGCGCTGCCCCGACATGGAACCCCGAATAGGGCGCATAGGCCGAGGCGGCGGCGGCGCGCGCGGCGGCGATCAGGGTATCGCGGTCCCAGCTCATCGGCCGACCACTACCCAGCGCAGCGGTTCGTCGCTGGCGGCGCTGTCCAGCATCGCATTGGCCGTCCACAGCATCCATGGTCTCCCGGCATAGCCCGGCTGAAAGCGCATCCGCACCAGCCACAGGTTGCGATCCAGTTTCGCGGCCAGATGATAGCGCGCTTCGAACCGGCTGGAAATCTTGAGGATCGTCGGCTTGCCGGTGTGCGTCTCGATTTGGTTGAGGAAGGTCATCAGCTCGCTGGTCACGGCGGCATCGCTGACCTTGACCGGGCAAGCGTCGGCCAGCAGATCAAGATCGAGCGCGGGGGGCAGCATCGCCCCATCACGCGGCACCACGGTGACAAAATTGGCGGCCTGCGTTTCGGCCGGCTGGCACGGATCATAACGGTGCACTGCGCCAACCTGTAGCCGCGCGGCGCGCGCGTCTTCGAGGTTTTTCACAAAGGCCGGATCGCGCGCAAAGGCGCTGGCCGAGGCATCGAGATAGACAAAGCTGGCGCCAATCGCCTTCGCCGCCTTCCAGTTGACCGCGCCGTCATCGCTGCCAACCTCAATCCCCTGCACCGGAAAATCGGCCCGCGTTGGCCGCCAGTGGTGCAGGGCCCACCAGCCCCACCCGGCAACCAGCAGCGCCAGCAACAGCAGCGCGCCAAACAAGCGCAGCCGCGACCGGCTGGATTTTCTCGTACGCGCCATGATCAGCCTAGTGTTCCCTCAACCCCTGATATGCAGCACGCAGATCAGCGTGAACAGCCGCCGGGCAGTGGCGAAATCGGTTTCCACTTTGCCCGCCAGCCGCTCAACCAGCAGCTCGGCGGCTTCGTTGTGGACGCCGCGCCGGGCCATGTCGATGGTTTCGATCTCGCTCGCGGTGGCTTTGCGGATTGCCTGGTAATAACTGTCGCAGATCGCGAAATAATCGCGCACCGGACGGCGGAACCGCCCCAGCCCCAGCACCAGCAGTTCGAGCACTTGCCCGTCCTGATCGGCCACTTCGAGCGCGAGCCGGCCTTCCTCGACCGCCAGCTTGATCCGGTAGGGCCCCTGGTGCCCGGCCTCCCACGCGCGCAGCGGCCGAAACGTGTTTTCCTCGATCAGATCGAAGATCGCGATGCGCCGCTCCTGCTCTATATCGGCGTTGCGCCACAGGATCGTCGCTTCATCAAGCTCGATATGGATGATCCGGGGGTCAGACATGCTGGCGCGGCTTCTCGCAAATGCAGCAATGCGGGGCAAGGGGAGATAAACAGTGGTTCACGCCAAGGCGCAGTGAAACAAAACTTCCTTCATCCCCGCTATCCACAGCCCCAAATCATCAGCACCATCTTGCACCCCGCCGCGCCACCGCGCATTGAACGCAACCTATGGCCGAACTGAACCTGATCACCCGCCCAGATGAAACCGCCGCGCGCGCGCTGCCCAGCAATGTTGAGGCTGAGGCGGCGTTCCTTGGCGCCTGCTTGATTGATAACCGGGTGATCGAAGAACTGGTCACTCCGCTGCGCCCTGAACACTATTTTGAACCGGTCCACGCGCGGATTTATGAGCGGATCCTGCAATTGCTTGATCGCAAGGCGGTGGTCACCCCGGTCACGCTGCGGCCATATTTTGAAGCAGACGAGGCGCTCAAGGATCTGGGCGGCGCGGCCTATCTGGCGCGGCTGACGGCTGACGGCCAGGGGCTGCTTGCGCCCCGCGAACTGGCCGATCAGATTTATGATCTGGCCTTGCTCCGCGAACTGGTTTCGGTCGGTCGCAACCTCGTCAATTCGGCGCTCGATACCTCTGAAAGCGTTGAGCCGATGGAGCAGATCGCCGCCGCCGAAGCCGCGCTGTACCAGGTCGCCGAAGGGGCATCGACCGGCAACGAAGCCCAGCCGTTCGCGGTTTCCACCCGCACTGCGCTGGGCATGATCGAACAGGCCCTGCTCTCGGGCGGGCATATTTCGGGCAAGACCACCGGGCTGACCTCGATAAACGAGAAAGTTGGCGGCCTGCACGATTCGGATCTGATCATTCTGGCCGGGCGACCGGGTATGGGCAAAACCGCGCTCGCCACCAATATTGCGTTCAATGCCGCCGACCGGCTGCGCCGCGATCTTGCCGATGGGATCGATCCCGACAAATCGGTCGGCGCGGCGACCGCGTTTTTCAGCCTCGAAATGAGCGCTGACCAGCTCGCCACGCGTATTCTGGCCGAGCAATCGGGGATCAGCAGCGAAGCGCTGCGGATGGGTAAGATCAGCCGCGAGGATTTTCAGCAGCTGTCGTTCGCCAGCCAGCGGCTCGCTGAGCTGCCGCTGTATATCGACGATACCCCGGCGCTGTCGATCGCCCAGCTGCGAACCCGCGCGCGGCGGCTGAAGCGGCGGCACAATATCGGGCTGGTGGTGGTCGATTACCTGCAATTGCTGCAAGGATCGGGGCGCAGCACGGATAACCGCGTCAACGAGATTTCCGAGATCAGCCGCGGCCTTAAGACGCTCGCCAAAGAGCTGGGCGTGCCGGTGATCGCGCTGTCGCAGCTCAGCCGCGCGGTCGAACAGCGCGAGGACAAGCGCCCGCAGCTGTCCGATTTGCGCGAATCGGGCTCGATCGAGCAAGACGCCGATATGGTCTGGTTCGTGTTCCGCGAAGACTATTACATTGCCAACAAGGAACCCAAGCAGCCCGCCGATGGCGATGACGGCAAAACCCATGAGCTGCATTCGGCCTGGGCCGCCGAAATGGAGCGGGTCCACGGCCTGGCTGAATTGATTGTGGCCAAACAGCGCCACGGCTCAACCGGCAAGGTCCGGCTGCGGTTCGAAGCGCGCATCACCCGCTTCAGCGATCTGGCCGAAGATAACATGGCCGGGCACAGCTACGATTGATTCGAAAAAAGAATCACGTCTTATCAATATGTTCTGCGAATTTTTTTGACTTTGTCAGCGTGCATCCTGTAGCGCCGCAATTGTTGTGCCAATTTTGCTTTGGCCCGTTCTGAATTGGAGTGCCCATGGCGCGCGTTACCGTTGAAGATTGTGTCGACAAAATCCCCAACCGGTTCGACCTGGTGTTGCTGGCCGCGCAGCGCGCGCGTGAGATTGCGGGCGGGGCCGAACTGACCATTGACCGTGACCGCGACAAGAACCCGGTGGTCGCCTTGCGCGAAATCGCCGAGGTGACCGTGCGCCCTGATCTGCTCAAGGAATCAGTGGTCAGCTCGCTTCAGCGCGTGCTGCCCGAGGACGACGACGAGGTCGATGCAATCGGCTCGCTCAGCCAGTCAGCCGAAGTGCTGCGGATCACCGCCGCCGCGCCGGTGCGCAACACCTCAATCGGCGGTGATTACGAAGGCTAAGCCTTGCGTATCGGGTGATTACAAACAGCCCGCTTCCGCTTTGGAGGCGGGCTTTTTTGTGGCTAGCGCCGCCCACAGGGATATTTGCGGATGAAATAGTCCGCCACCCCTTGCCGGATGGTCACGCGCGGGCGGACACTGGCCGGGTATTTCTTGAGGAAAGCGACCAGTTCTTCGGGCACGATCTGGGCATTGTCGGGCGGGCAGCTTGATGGGCGGCCCACCGCGCGTTCCTTGATCAGCCGGACCCGGTACGATTCGCCCGCCGCCTTGCCCTCAGCCTTGAGCACCTCGAGCTCGGGCGAAAACAGCGCCAGTGGCCCTTGCGCTTGCAGCGCCTCGGCCTTGGCGACAAACACCGTCAGGTTCATGTCGCCGCGCGCTGCCAGCAGTGCGCTGGGCAACACGAGCGCGGCCAGTCCGGCGATTATCATTCGGTTCATGGCATGGTTCCCAGATTCGGTGTGCTTCGTGCCTTGACCGGTCGCGCCTGACAAGACCATGAACGCAAGGCATGCGGCGGGGAGCACAGGGCAGTGAGCACAAGGCAGTGAGCGATACCGGACTGATCATCGGCGATATCGCGGGGGGCGCGTTGGCCGCTCGCGCGGTTGAGCCGGCCCATGGCGAAAGCACCGAAGGCCATACGCATGAGGCGGTGTGCCTCAATTGCGGCACCGCGCTAGTCGGCAGCCATTGCCACAGTTGCGGGCAAGCGGCGCATGTCCATAAGACCATTTCGGCGTTTTTTCATGATCTGGTCCACGGGGTGTTCCACTTTGAAGGCAAGATCTGGCGCACGCTGCCGATGCTGGCGTGGCACCCGGGGCGGCTGACCCGGCAATATATTGATGGCCGCCGCGCGAGCTATGTCAGTCCGATTGCGCTGTTCCTGTTCGTGGTGTTCCTGACCTTCGCGCTGTTCAACCTGGCGGGGGAGCCAATCCACATCGACGGGAGCAAGGCTTGGTTTGCGAGCACTAACAACGCCACTGCTGAAGCCGAAGCGGTCCAGCGGCTCGGCAAGCTGAAAGCCGATTTGGCCCGCGCGACCAAAGCCGGGGAACTGACCGCGCCGATTGAAGGGCAGATCGCCGGAGCCGAAGGCGCATTGGCAGGGATCAGGGCGGAGGTGGCCAGCAAAACCAAGCTGCCCAGCCAAATCGCCCAATCCGATAATCAGGCCGACCGCAGCCTGACCGACACGATCAACCGCGCATGGCAAAAGGCCACCACCAATCCCGATCTGGCGATCTACAAGGCGCAGTCCAGCGCTTATAAATACAGCTGGCTGCTGATCCCGCTGAGCGTACCGTTCATGTGGTTGCTGTTCCCGTTCAGCCGCCGTTTCCGGCTGTACGATCACACCGTGTTCGTCACCTATTCGCTGTGTTTCATGCTGCTCGTGCTGGCCGCCATGACTGCGATCAATGTGTGGCTGACCGCCGATTGGCTGATGGCCGCACTGGCGCTCTACGTGCCGTTCCACATGCACCGCCAACTGCGTGAAACCTATGGCCTGTCGCGCTATGGGGCCTTGTGGCGGACCAGCGTGCTGGCGATTTTCTCGATGATCGTGTTGACGTTGTTTGGAATTGCCGTGCTGGCGCTATCGATGAGCTGATGCGCGCCTGAGGCCCATCGCCCGCGTCTTAGCGGCAGGGGTATTTCCGGATAAAAAACTCCGCCATCGCCGTTTTCATCGATACTTGCGAACGGGTAGCGGCTGGGTAAGTTCGCAGAAAGCCCAGCAATTCGTCAGAATTGATCTTGGTGCCCGGCGGCGCGCAGCTCGACGGGTGCCCGGCGGAACGTTCAGTATTCAGCCGCGCACGGTATGCTTCGCCGGCCGCTTTGCCCTCGGCTTTCAGCACCCCGATATCGCCCGAAAACAGCGCCATGGCACCCTTGGCTTTCAGCGCATCGGCCTTGCCCAGAAAAGCGGCGACACTCATGTCACCGGGGGCAGCCAGCAGCGCAGTCGGCAACAACAGCGCGGCCAGCAGGGCAATCACACTTCGCTTCATCGTGGTCTCCTGGTGTAGGGCGCGGGCCTAGGCGGCAGCCCCGGCAAAGCGTTTGCCGGCGCGCGGAATGGCCGAGCCGCGCACCGGGGTCAGTCCGCTGCCGGGCGCGGGCGCATCGGGCCGGTCGATCTTGCCGCTGGCCATCAGCTCGTTGATCTCGTCGCCTGACAGCGTCTCAAACTCTAGCATGGCCTTGGCGAGCAAATGCAGCTTGTCGACATTTTCGGTCAGGATATCGGTCGCACGCTTGTGCGACGTATCGACCAGTAAGCGGATTTCCTTGTCGATCAGCTTGTTGGTTTCGTCCGATGCCATCGTCCGGGCCGAGCCGCCGTAACCCAGATAGCCTTCCTGGGTGTCTTCGTATTGCAGCGGACCCAATTTGTCGGACATGCCCCAGCGGGTGACCATGTTGCGCGCCAGGCCGGTGGCGTACTGGATATCCGACGAAGCGCCTGACGAGACCTTGCCGTAACCAAAGATCAGCTCTTCCGCCACGCGCCCGCCCATGCTGACGGACAGGTTGGCCAGCATCTGATCGCGGTGATACGAATCGCTGTCGCGGTCGGGCAGCCGCATGACCATGCCGAGCGCCCGGCCGCGCGGAATGATCGTGGCCTTGTGGATCGGGTCGGAGGCGGCTTCGTTGATCGACACAATCGCATGGCCGGCCTCGTGATAGGCGGTCATTTTCTTCTCGTCCTCGGTCATCACCATGCTGCGGCGCTCGGCCCCCATCATGACTTTGTCCTTGGCGTCTTCAAATTCGCGCATCGCGACCAGCCGCTTGTTGCGGCGCGCCGCCAGCAAGGCCGCTTCGTTGACCAGATTGGCCAGATCTGCGCCCGAAAAGCCCGGTGTGCCGCGTGCAATAGTGCGCATTTCCACATCAGGAGCCAGCGGCACTTTCTTCATGTGCACGCCCAGGATCTTTTCGCGGCCTTCGATATCGGGCAGCGGCACCACCACTTGCCGGTCAAACCGGCCGGGGCGCAGCAAAGCGGGATCGAGTACATCGGGGCGGTTGGTCGCAGCGATGATGATGATGCCCTCGTTGGCTTCAAACCCGTCCATCTCGACCAGCAGCTGGTTGAGCGTCTGCTCGCGTTCGTCGTTGGAATTGCCCAGGCCCGAGCCGCGATGACGACCGACCGCATCGATTTCATCGATGAATACGATGCACGGCGCGTTGCGCTTGGCCTGTTCGAACATGTCCCGCACCCGGCTGGCGCCAACGCCGACGAACATTTCGACAAAGTCCGAACCCGAAATGGTGAAGAATGGCACCCCCGCTTCGCCCGCGATGGCCCGCGCCAGCAGCGTCTTGCCGGTGCCCGGCGAGCCGATCAGCAGCGCGCCCTTGGGGATTTGCCCGCCCAGTTTGGCGAACCGGCTGGGGTTTTTGAGGAATTCGACGATTTCTTCCAGTTCTTCGCGCGCCTCATCAATCCCGGCGACATCGGCGAAGGTTACGCGGCCTTGCTTTTCGGTCAGCAGCTTGGCCTTGCTTTTGCCAAAGCCCATTGCGCCGCCCGCGCCGCCGCCCTTCTGCAACTGGCGCAGCACGAACACAGCCAGGCCCAGGAACAGCAGCACCGGCAGCACATTGACCAGCAGGACCAGGAACAGGCTGTTTTCGTCAGCCGGTTTGCCATCGTATTTGACGCCGCCTTCCTGCAACAGTGCTTGCAGGCTGGTATCGTTGGGGATCGGCACCGTGGTGAACGGTTTGTCGTCCTTGTATTTGCCGAGGATCTTGGTTTCGCCGACCTGGACCGAAGCGATTTGCCCGGCTTGAATCTTGGCGCGGAAATCCGAATAGGAAATCTGGGTGGCGGCCACCTCGCCGCGCGGGTTGAACACCGATACCAGCAGCGCCAGCACCAGACCGATCCCGCCCCAAATCAGCAGATTTTTGACCCACGGACTGCCCTGCGGCTGTTCCTCGTTCATGCGCACCTGATCCTTTCGCGCTCTATGTAGGTTGGCGGCAATGAATGGCAAGCTAACGCGGGTGCAGTAGTTGCTGATGCTGCGGCTTGCCAGTGGCGCAGCGCCGCTGCACTAAGCGCGCGGGGGGATCCGATGAACCACACTGCACCTGCCAGCGATGACCGTTTTGCCACCTGGCCGCGATTTTCGGCGCGGTTGCTGCTGGCGGCGCTGGCCGCGCTGCTGGTGTTGGCGGCGCTGGTTCCGATCACCGCCGGAACGATGGCCAAGCCGACTGCCAGCTTCGTCGAAGCGGTTGGCGCGGGCGGGGCGGCGGGCAAAGCTGCCGCCAAAGCCGCTGAGCGCCCGCGCGACGATGATCTGGCGCTGTATGACCGCGTGATCCAGCGAATCGGGCGGGGCGAAAGTTACTACGCCGCCGCCGCTGCGGAGCACCGCCAGAGCGACTATCCGCTGCGCCCCGGCGTGGCGATGCGGTTGCCGACGCTGGCCTATCTGGACCTGTGGCTGGGCGACCGGGGGCAGGGCGCCGAAGTGTTGGTGCCGGGCGAGCTGGCAGCCGCGCTGGCCTTGCTGCTGGCGGTGGTCTGGGCGTGGTGGCGGCGGCTGGGCGATGAGCCGGGCGGGGCGCGGTTCCAGCTGATCGGCACCGCCCTGATGTTCATGGGGGCCTCGCTGGGCCTTAACCGCTATTACTTCGTGCTGCACGAACTGTGGGCTGGAATGCTGATCGCGCTGTCGCTGGCGCTGCACCGCCCGGGGCGGCGCTGGCTCGCTGCGGTGCTGGTGGCCGGGCTGGCCCTGGCGATCCGCGAACATGTGCTGCCGTATGTGCTGCTGATGGCGGTGCTGGCGCTGTGGCGGCGCGATTGGAAGGAAAGCGCGGCGTGGGGCGCACTGATCGCGGCGTTCTGTGCCTATCTGGCGGTGCATTTGCACTTCGTGGCGCAGCAGGTCCGCCCCGATGACGTGGTCGGCCCCAGCTGGCTGGCCTTGCGCGGGCTATCGGGCTGGCTGTCGAGCGTGGCTTTGTCCAGCAATCTGCGGTTCCTGCCGCATTACATCGCCGGGCCGCTGATCCTGCTGATGGTGCTGGGCTGGGCCGGGTGGCGCAGCGCGCTGGGCACCACCGCGACGCTGCTGTTTCTTGGCTATGGGCTGCTGTTCATGATCGCGGGGCGGGCGGACAATTTCTATTGGGGCGCAATCATTGCCCCGGCGATGTTTGTCGGGCTGGCGTTCATGCCGCGCGCGCTGCGTTCACTGGTGCGCGCGGCACGTTAGCCGGTCAATTCGTCGATCTGGTGATGCGGCACTACCCGCCAGCCGATCACCAGCAGAATAAACTGCGCGGCCTCAAACCCCATCGGCTGGAAGAACCCCGGCTGCGTGCCATTTAGATAAGCGGTGATCGCGCGCCCGCAAAACGCGATGCCGAACAACAGGGCGGGGACCAGCAGCACATCGCCGTTGCGCTTCCATGCGCCGCGCAACATGCACAGCCCGATCACGGCAAAAAACGCGGTGAAATCGGCGCGCAGCACGGCGGTGCCTAAGGGTCCGCCCGGAGTCACTCCAAAGCTCGCGCCCATTCCGGCGGGATCGATCAGAAAGCTGACCGCCAGAAACAGATTAAACATCCCGGCCACAAAAATCAGCCCGATCACCACCATCCGCATTGCATTAACCCTCACCATCAATTCCAATTTAGCCACTGTGCCCCATGCATTCGGCTTATCAAAGCCTGTTGCGCGTAAAGGAAGGGCATTGCACAAGCGGGTCACCATGAGCTCACCCCGGATCCTGTTAATCGTCGGCGGCGGCATCGCCGCCTATAAGGCGTGCGAGCTGGTGCGCCTGATCCGCAAGGGCGGGGGCGAGGTCAGCTGCGTGCTAACCGATGGCGGCTCAAAGTTCATCACCGCCATGACCTTGGCCGCGCTCAGCGAAAGCCCGGTCCACACGACACTGTGGGATCTGACCAATGAGGTAGAGATGGGGCATATCCAGCTCTCGCGCTCAGCCGATCTGGTGGTCGTCTGCCCGGCCACGGCCGATCTGATCGCCAAGATGGCGCACGGCATTGCCGATGATCTGGCCACCACGCTGCTGCTCGCCACCGATAAGCCGGTGCTCGCGGTACCGGCCATGAATGTGCGGATGTGGGAACACGCCGCCACGCAGGCCAACGTCAAAGCGCTGGTTGCGCGCGGCGTCCACGTGCTCGATCCCGATGAAGGGCCGATGGCTTGCGGCGAATACGGTGCAGGCCGTTTGCCCGAGCCGGTGGCGGTATGGAACGCCATCTGCGCGCTGCTCAGCCTTGATACGCTGCTGCTGCCCGCCCCCAACGCTGAATTCGCACTCGACGGGCTTGAAGCGCGGCCCAGCGACGTCACCGGGATTGGGGGGCTGTCGTCCGGGCTGATCGCGCGCAATACCAGCGGGCCGATTATCGATCTCGAATTTGACGGTGAATTCAATGAGCCGGGTTCCGCTCCGGCGCCCGAACCGATCGAGCTTAAACTGGGCGGCCCGATCCTGTCGAAGAAGGGCAAGGCCAAGGCCGCGCCCCCGACCGATCCCGATGCGATCAACCATATGGTCAAGGACGATCCCGATGCCGCGCCCCAGGCGTTTCTGGGCGACCCGTTTCTGGCCGACCCGCTGGAGGGCCAGCCCGACTTTGCCGGCGATGACGTGTTTGTGAAGCCCGAAGACAGGCCGCTTGCCGGCCGCCACC
>JANMBA010000085.1:0-9493 GCA_031360105.1 Novosphingobium sp. | reverse complement strand
CCGGCATGCCGCTGCGCGCATTCGGTCAGCGCTACGAGCCCGGCCTGGATCAAATCTTCCAGCTCGATCCCTTGTCGCCCGCTGCCGTGGACGTGCCAGGCGAGTCGCCGGACCATCGGCAGAAACCGGCGCACCCGCTCGGCGGTATCGCCTTGATAGGCGTGGTGGGCGGTGGTGGCGGCGGCAGCGCGCGGGATGGCCATGCTGGTGGCATCGTGGATCATGCGAACTCTCTTTCTGGTTCGGGTATTGGAGCAGGCGCAGGCCCAGTGGCAGGCCCAGTGGCAGGTGCCGTCGCGCCGATCACGGCGATCACCTCAATCGGCTGCGCAGCGGGCAATTCGGCAATCGACAGGACCAGACACGATGGCGCGCGCAGCCGCAGCAGCGCGGCCAGCGTCCGCCGTGCGCGCGGCTGGACCACCAGCGCCAGCGGCGGGGCAGATGCGCCGCGGCTATCCACCAGTGCAGCAATATGCTCGCCAATGTTACGGGCCAGATCGGGCTCGATCACCGGCTGCCCGGTGGCGGGATCGGTCAACCCTTGCACAATCGCGGCTTCCAGCTGGGCATCAAGCGTCAGCACCGGCAAGCGCGCGCCTGGCCCGCAAATCCGTGCAACGATCAACCCACCCAGCTCGGCCCGGACCAGTTCGATCAACCGCTCGTGATCGGTGGTTTGCTGCACGCCTTGCGCCAGCGCGGCCAGGATCGGCAGCGGGTGGCCAATCGGCAGCCCGTCTTCGAGCAGCGCCCGGAACACGCGGGTCAGCGCCGCCAGATTGAGCGGGGCCGGATAGACCGTTTCGACCAGTCCGGCGGCGCGGTCCTTGATCGCTTCGAGGATCGCCTTGAGCTCATCCGGTCCGAACAGCGCTTGGGGGCGTTCGCCCAGCAACTGGTTCATCTGGGTGGCGACGACCGTGCTGGCATCGACCGTCAGGTACCCTTCGGCAATCGCCAGATCGCGCTGCGCCGGATCAATCCACAGCGCCGGGCAGCCAAAGCTGGGATCGCGGGTGGCGGTGCCTTGCAGGCGGCTGGCGGTGTGAACATCGCCGGCATCGATTGCCAGCGTCTGATCAGCCCTCAGAACGCCCCCGCCCAGTGCCACCCCGCCCAGCAGGATGCGGTAATCGTTGGGACCAAGCTCCAGACTATCGCGGACCCGGAATTGCGGGACAACGAACCCGAACGCCTGACTTAGCTGTTTGCGCACTCCGGTGATCCGCGTCACCAGCGGCGATCCGCGCTTATCATCGACCAAGTGGATCAGACCGTAGCCCAGCTCGATCGTGACCAGGGTGTGATCGGACACGTCCTCCAGCGCGATCCGCCCGGGATCGGCGGGCAGCGGCGCTGGCGCGGCGGGCGCGGGGCGCGCGGCGCGGCGGCTAAGCGCGCGCCACAGCCACAGCGTGGCGGCAGCGGCAGGCAGAAAGATCGTCTGCGGCATCGCCGGGATCATCCCGATTGCGCCCAGGATTACCGCCACTGGCAGCCAGGTGGCAGGATTGCCCAGCTGTCCACCAATTTGCCCGGCCAGATTGCGCGCATCCGATACCCGGGTAACGATGACGGCGGCGGCAATCGACAGCAGCAGCGAGGGCACTTGCGCGACCAGCGCATCGCCTACCGCCATCGTGACATACTTTTGCGCGGCATCTCCGGCCGACAGCCCGTGGCTGATCATCCCCAGCGTAAACCCGGCGATGATATTGACCCCCAGGATCAGCAGCGCGGCGATTGCATCGCCTTTGACGAACTTGCTGGCACCATCCATCGAGCCGTAGAAATCGGCTTCGGTCGCCACTTCGCGGCGGCGGGCTTTGGCTTCATCGGCGGTCAGCAGCCCGGCGGCGAGATCGGCGTCGATCGCCATTTGCTTGCCGGGCAAGGC
Organism: Novosphingobium sp.; assembly: GCA_031360105.1. GTDB lineage: Bacteria > Pseudomonadota > Alphaproteobacteria > Sphingomonadales > Sphingomonadaceae > Novosphingobium. The sequence goes on along the minus strand of JANMBA010000085.1, from coordinate 7,593 downwards.
ATCGAGCGTGAAGCGCGCCGAAACCTCGGACACGCGGCCCGCGCCTTTGGTCACCACCACCATGTTGATGATCATCAGGATCGCGAACACAAACAGCCCGACCGCAAAATTGCCGCCGACCAGAAACGCGCCGAACGCCTCGATCACATGGCCCGCCGCCGCCCCGCCCAAATGACCGTTGACCAGCACCACCCGGGTCGAGGCGACGTTGAGCGACAGCCGCAGCAAGGTGGCGAACAGCAGCACCGAGGGAAATGATGAGAAATCGAGCGGCTTTTCGGCGTTCATCGCCGCCATCAGGATCGCGATCGACAGCGCGATGTTGACCACAAAAAACACATCGAGCACCAGCGCCGGGGTCGGCACGATCATCAGCCCGATCAGCGTCAGGATCCCGGCGGGCAGCGCAAAGGCGCTCAGGTTAAAGCGTTGCAGCACCGCATTCACAGCCCGAACGCCAGCAATTTGCCGTAAGCAGCGCGAACGTGCGGCGGCATCGCCTCCGCCGATCCGCCGAACGTCGCCGACAGCGTATCGGCCATCGATGGACGTTTCTGCCCACTAAGCCCTTCCCCGTTGGGGAAGCGCCCGGATGGGGGTTCAACGCCGGCCGAGAAACCTGACGCGGCGTCGTTCCCCCACGCGGCGTTGGTCCCCCAGCCCTTCCCCGACGGGGAGGGGAGCAAGGCATCGGGAATTCCTGCATCCCCCATCGCGCTGGCCATCTTGCCGCGCATCAAATCCATCAATCCGCCCAGCGAGCGCGGTGCGCCCGCCGCGTCGTAAAAGATCGCGCGATTGGCCGCAGCGGCGGCGGGAAACAGACCCGCTGCCGACTGGCCCGGATCGGCGGCCAGCGCCGACAGGAATTGCGATGCGCCGCCTGCGCCCAGAAAATGCGCCAGGTAAAGCTCACCCGCGTCAGGCTCTCGCCCGAGCACGCCGGTCAAAGCCTGGCGGTTATCGTTGGCGAGTTCGCCCGCCATCAAGGCGGCGGCACCCGGATCATAGCGCAGATCCATGATCGCGCTGCGCTGCGCCGGATCGGTGATCCGTCCGCCCGCAATGGCGGCCCCGGCCCAGCCCAGCCCATGCTCAGCGCCGTGGCGATCCAGCGTCTGGAGCCAAGTGCTGCTGGTGAATTGATAAAGCCCGGCGGCGCTGGAGGTAGCGGCGCGGGCATCAGGGTTCAACCGCGATTCAAGCCGCGCTTCGCCCAGCAGATAGGCAAAGTCCACACCGGTCGCCTGCGCCGCGCGCGCAATCGCGGCATGGACTTGCGGGGCCGGCCATGGCCCGGGCGCGGCTGCACCAATGGATCGTGGATCGCTCAAGCGAAACTCCCGCAACGAATGGTCGTTGCAGATGTCTCAGCAAGGGCTGTGCCAAATCAGCTGCGCGGGGCGGCGTAAGCGTAAGCGGCAGCACCAGTGGCTCCGGCGCGGTATAACGCGGGCGAACCGGTCAATGCATCCAGCCGGGCCGCAACGTTGGCCGCAATCAGGTTGCGAACCTGGCGGTTTACCTCGTTCAGGCGCCGCGCCGCATCCAGCAGTCCGCGGCATTCTTCGTCAACCAGTCCGGCTTGCGCAAACGGCGTGCACAGATCGAGCGTGCCGCACAGCGTGACCTTGTCGTGCGCTGCGCCCATTATTGCGTCCAGATCAAGCCCGGCAAGCGCCTGCCGTTCGGCTTGCAGCACGGCAATCATCTGCCGTAGCTGACCGCGCATTTCATTGCTGGCGCTCATTTCCCGCTCCTCAGCAGCAGTCCGGCAGCGATCATCGCATCGGCCACCCGCATCGGGATCACCGGGTAGTTGCCGCGCGCGATCGCGTTGCGAATTTCCGCAATCCGTTCGAAATCAACGGGTGGTTCGCCAGCGTCCAGCGCCGCGCTGCGGACCACTGCCGAATTGGCCGAGGCATGGCTGCGCGCGGTATCGTTGGCAACGGGCGTGGCCTGAAGGAGCTTGGCCTGAACGGGCTTGGTGGCAAGTTTGCGGGCGTCCGCCAGGCTTTCGGTGCGGGCTGGTAGCGGACCAATCGGTCCAAGTTCGATCGGGGGCATCATGCCGCTCCTCAGTTGGTTACCAACGACAGAACGGCACCGGTCCGCGCCGATTAAGGGGCGGCGGCAGATCGCTGCCGGGTTACGGCAATTCCATGCCGACCAGCCCCGGACGCAGCACCCGCCCACGCAGCAATGCCGTATTCTGCTCCGGGCCGCGCACCTTGATCCACGCGCCGATTGCGCCGCTTTCCAGCGCCTCACCCGGCTGCGAAACGGCAAAGCCCGCGCCGCTGACGCTGATGGTTACGGCATCCCCGCGCATAATCACCGGGGGCGCGGCGGCAGCGGAAACGGCGGATCGAGCAACCAGCGGGACGTATAGCTTCCAGCCGGGCGCAGCTGGACAGCGCACTTCGAGCGTATCTTGCCGGGTGCCGTACCAGCCGATGGCCAACTGCGCCGGGCATGGTGCCAGTCGCAGCCGCCGATCCAGCGGCTGCGCAGCGCCGCCCGGAGCGCCTTGAACCGCGCCGGTGAACGCTGCCACCGCGCGGTCGATCTGCACCAGGTCAACATAGCTTTGCGCTGTGGCCGCACTGGCGCAGCCGGCAGCGGCGAGCGCGGCGGTAATGGTTCGGATCATGGCACAGTCTCCTTCGCCGCCGGTTCACGCAAGCCGCGTGCCAGAACCGCTTGGTCATAAGTCAGCGTAACGATGGGCGCGCCGCTGACCCCGGGTTCGAGCAGCACCCGCGCGGGGCGTTCGGCGCTGTTGCTTAGCGCGAGCGCCGCCTCGGCCGCGGTAACCGGCGCGATGATCGTCACTCGCAATCGCGGATCGGCGGCATTTTGCACCAGCCAGACGCGCAAATCGGGCGCATCGGGCCCCGCGCGCCACACCGCTACCGGCTCACCCAACGCGGGCAACACCAGCTGGGGCGGCGGCTCGGCCGCGGATTTCGCCTGGCCATCACTCACCGCCGCAGCGGTGATCATAAACAGAATCAACGACAAATCGGCGAGCACGGTCTGCCAGCCGCTACCGGTCCGCGCGATCATTGCGCTCGGTTCGGCATGGCCGCAGCGCGCTCGCGGCGCGGTTCGGTGGCTGCGGTGACCTGGCGGGCGATCCAGTCGATCACTTGCTGGCGCTGCGTTTCCTCGGTCTGGGCCTTGCGCTCGATGCTCCGCGCCAGCGGCGCCAGCAGCAGGTTCGCCCCCAGCAAGCCGTATAACGTCGTGACCACCGCCATCGAAATCGCCGCAGTGAACGAGCCATTGACCGCTCCGGCGGCGGGCAACTGGCTGAGCGAGATCAGCGTCCCGGCCAGCCCGAACACCGGTGATAATTCGGCCGCCTGCGCCAAAGTGCGCACTGCGCGGTAACTGTCACTGACCCGCCGGGCCTTGTGCGCCTCGTGCGCCGCGAGCAGCGCGGGGACTGAGCGGCGGGTGATCAAGGCGTCGGTCGCCTCGTCGAATTCGCTGTCGCCGAAGTGGTGCGGCTGCGCGCGGAGCAGGCCATCGCGCTGGATCCCTTGAATTTGCTGCGCGAGCTCGCTGCGCGCCCGTTCGGGATCGAACGGCGCGCTGCTCAGCTGGTACAATTTGCGCAGCGTCTCCCGGCAATCGCTGAGGCCAGAGCGCAGCACTGTGGCCAGCGCGGTGCCGCCAAACACGATCAGCGCCGACGATCCATCGATCAGGTTCAGCAAGTTCATGGGCAGCGGCCCTCCTTTATCACAGCAACAGGACGGCAGCGCGCAGACCCTTTCAGCCAGCGGCAGCAATTTGCCGCAACCGGCAAGCGCCTGCCGGGTGTTCGCTGAGCAAACTCACGCATTCGCGTCGTTTTCTCGGTTGGCACGGCGCTTGCGATACGGGCCGCATCGCCTTGTAGATGGAGCCGCATCATGGCCAGCAGCCTGTTTGGAATTCACGGAGCCGCGCTTCAACTGCGCTCGCAGCGGCTGGGGCTGATTACCTCGAACATCGCCAATGCCGGAACCCCGGGATATAAGGCGCGCGACCTTGATTTCGGCGCCGCCTTGCGCGCCAGTGAGCACGGCCAAGGCACCGAGCGCGCCGGGCAGGCCGCGCTGCGTTACCGCCTGCCAGTGATGCCCAGCCTTGATGGCAACACGGTCGAGATGGCCACCGAACAGACCGCATTTGCAGAAACGGCGGTGGGTTACGAAGCCACGCTTAGCTTCATTCGCGGGCGGGTGGAAACCGTGACCCGCGCGCTGAAGGGTGAATGACCATGCCCGGACCAATCACCAATGGCTCGCCGCTGACGCTGTTCGGGGTCGCGCAGCGCGGCATGTCGGCGCAACTGGTGCGGATGAACGCAGCCTCATCCAACCTGGCCAATGCCGGGTCCGTGGCGAGCAGCGAGGCGGCAGCTTACCGCCCGGTGCGCGCCATTTTCGCCGAGGATTTTGACCGCGCCAGCGGCCTCTCCACCGTCCGGGTCAGCGGCGTGCTGCGCGAAACAACCGCTCCGATCAAGGAACACAATCCGAACCATCCGCTGGCTGATGCGAACGGCGATATCTGGACCGCTCCGGTCGATGAAACTGCCGAGATGACCGAAATGCTCGATGCCTCGCGTCAATACCAGAACCTGGTCGAAGCCCTGTCCACTGCCAAGCAACTGATGCTCGACACAATGAGGATAAAGTAATGATTTCAGCAATTAACACGGCTTCCACCGCCATTGCCAAACCAGCTTCACAGACGCTGGGCCAGCGCGATTTCATCCGGTTGATGACCACGCAATTGAAGCAGCAGGATCCGACTGACCCGGTCGATAGCAAGGATACCATCGCGCAAATGGCGCAGTTTTCCTCGCTCTCGGGGATCGAGAACATCAACACCACGCTCAAGGCGATATCCGAGCAGCTCAGCCAGGTACTGACCGTGCAGAACGCCGCACAACTCAACCAATCCCCTGCCCCCCAACCCGCAGTCTAGGAGCCGCACAATGTCCTTCTATACCTCGCTTAACGGCTTGAAAAATGCCCAGACCGAACTGTCGGTAATTGCCAACAATCTGGCCAATGCCGAAACCACCGGGTTCAAGAAAAGCCGGATCAATTTCTCCGATCTGGTCTCGGGCACCGCCTCCTCCAATCCCAAGCTGATCAAGGGGCTGGGTTCGACCGTGCTGTCGATCGACCAGAACTTTTCGCTTGGGCCAATCCAGCAAACCGGCTCCTCGCTCGATCTGGCGATCAACGGCGATGGGTTCTTCACCTCGGTCAACGCGCTGTCGGGCAAGACTTTCTATACCCGCAACGGCAACTTTTCGATGGATGGCAGCGGCTTCGTGCTCGATAACGCCAACAACCGGTTGCAAGTGCTGCCGGTCGATGCTGCGGGCAACGTCACCGCGACCACACCGATCGATGCCCAGGCCCCGTTGGTCAACGCCGCCGGGTCAGACTTTCTGGCGGTCAACGTCAAGGCCGATGGCTCGATGATCGCCAGCTACGCCGATGGCTCGACCCAGTCGATTGGCGTGGTCGCGCTGGCCTCGTTCGTCGCGCCGTCGGGCTTGCTCCAGACCGGCGGGCAGAATTGGCAGGCGACCGGCATTTCAGGCGCGGCGACGTACAACCAGCCAGGTACCTCGCGGTTCGGCACGATCCTGTCGGGCAGCCTTGAGCAATCGAATGTCGATATTGCCGAAGAGATGGTCGGGTTGATCACCGCGCAACGCTATTTCCAAGCCAACGCCAAAGCGATCGATACCGCGACCCAGCTGTCGCAAACGATCATCAATCTGCGCACTTGATTTGAACTTGGGGGGCCCGACAGATGGACCGCATGATCTGGACCGCCGTATCCGGCATGAACGCCTCGATGGCGCGCGAGCGGATGATCGCGAGCAACATGGCCAACGCCCAGACCCCTGGCTTTCGCGCGGAGGTGATGGCGGCCACGCCAACCACGCTCGTAAGTGCCGCGCGCGGGGGCCCCAGCCTCGAAGTCCGCGCGCTGACCGGCGCGGCGGTGTACGGGGCGCAGATGGATCCTGGCGCGCTGGTGCAAACCGGCCACCCGCTCGATGTGGCGCTGGCGGGCGAGGGCTTGCTCAGCGTGCAAGCTGCCGATGGCACCGAGGCATATACCCGGCGCGGCGACCTGTCGCTGTCTGCGGCGGGCGTGCTGACCAACGGCGACGGCGCGCTGGTGCTGGGTGAAAATGGCCCGATCAGCGTACCGCCGGGCAGCGCCGTCAGCATCGGCGCGGACGGCGCGGTGTTGATCAGCAACTCCGCCGACCCTGCCGCTCCGCCGCAGCAGGTTGAGCGACTGAAACTGGTCAGCTGGCACGGCAGCCAGATCGCCAAAGGGCTCGACGGCTTGTTCCGCGTGGTCGGCGGCGGCGTGCTGCCGCAGGACGCCGATGCGCGGCTGAGTGCGGGCTCACTCGAACAGTCGAACGTCCGGCCCAGCGAAGTGCTGGTCCAGATGGTCGAAGCGCAGCGCTTGTTTGAAATGCGCACCAAGCTGGTCGCCACCGCCAAAGAGCTCGACGAAGGCGGCGCCAGCCTGCTGCGGATGACCTGATTTTAAAGGAGAATACCCATGCCAACTTCAGCTCTGCACGTCGCCCGCACCGGGCTTGAAGCGCAAGATTCGCGGATGCGGGTGATTGCCAACAACCTCGCCAATATCGGCACCACCGGGTTCAAGCGCGACCGCGCCAATTTCGCCACGCTGGCTTACCAGAACGAGCGAACCGCCGGGCAGCAAAGCTCGAATGAGACCGCTTATGCCACCGGCATCAACCTGGGCACCGGGGTCGCGGTCCAATCGACCAGTTCGATCACCACGCAAGGGACGCTCAACGTCACCAGCAACGGGCTCGATCTGGCGATCTCGGGCGATGGCTATTTTCAGGTGCAATTGCCCGGTGGTAAGCTTGGCTATACCCGCGCAGGCAATTTCACCCGCTCGGCCGAGGGCCAGTTGGTCACCGCGCAGGGTTATCCGGTACAGCCCGCAATCAGCATTCCCGAAGGCGCCTCATCGGTGACCATCGCGCAGGACGGCACCGTCAGCGTGGTCACTGAAGGCAACGCCGCGCCGACCGAGATCGGGCAGATCACCATCGCCGGGTTTGCCAATCCGGCTGGTCTGCAAGCGCTGGGCGATAACTTCCTGGCGGAAACCGGCGCGAGCGGCGCGGCGCAAATCGGCGCGGCGGGGGAAAGCGGACGCGGCTCGATCCGGCAGGGCATGCTCGAAAGCTCGAACGTCAACGTGGTCGAGGAACTGGTCGACATGATCGAATGCCAGCGGGCTTACGAAATCAATTCCAAAATGATCAGCGCGGTCGACGAAATGCTCAAGAACGCGAACCAGACACTGTGACAAAGAGCCACCCGATGCCGCAGGCCATCGCCTTTATGCTCCCCTCCCGCCTGCGGGCGGGGAAATTGTGGAAAGCGGCGCTGTGCGCGCTGGTCGTTTCCGCCCCCGCGCTCGCTGGCCCCAAACCCAAGCCCGGGTTCGAGGCCGCGCTGCCGCTGCCGCCGCTGGCCGCCAAGGCTGCGGACGGCGGGATAT
>JANMBA010000061.1:0-4635 GCA_031360105.1 Novosphingobium sp. | reverse complement strand
GATCCGGTTACCGCAATTGCGCTGTTCGGGGATGCTGAAAAGCTTGGCCCGATCGATGCGGAGCGGCTGGCTGATCGCGCGCTGGCCTATGATCTGGTGGGCGATAATCAAACCGCGCAGACCTATTACCGCAAATCGCTGATGCTCGCCCCAAACGACGAAGCGCTGCGCCGCCTGGCGCTCAGTCTGGCAATTTCGGGCGACCGGCGGGCGATGGAGGCGGCGCTCAGCCCGCTGCTGCAACGCCAGGACAAAGCCGCGTGGCGCACCCGCGCCTTTGCGCTGGCGATCCTGGGGGTGCCGGACGAGGCCGAAAGTATTGTCCACCAGACCATACCCGAGGACATGGCCAGTTCGATGACCGCGTATCTGCGGTATATGCCGCGATTAACTCCCGCGCAGCAAGCTTCGGCGGCCAATCTGGGCCAGTTTCCGCGCGCTGCTGAAATTGGCCACGATGATCCGCGCTTTGCCCGTTACGCCCGCCCGCGCGCCGTCTTGGCGGTCGCGTCGCCGGTTCCCGCACCAGGCAAAGGTGACGGCAAGAGCAAGCCCAAGGATAAAGATCGACCGCAGCAGCGCGGGTCGGACCAGCAACGCGCCGCCGCCGCGCCGTTGCCGGTGCCCAGCCCGCAAGTCGGCCGCGAGGTTGATGGTAAACCGGCGCAGATTGCTTTGGCCGCTCCGTCGCCGTCGGCGTCCAAACCCGCCCCAGTTCCTGCGCCGCGACCAGTCCCCGCGTCGGCCCTTGCGGTTCAGCCGCCCGTGGCTTCGATCAAGCCCGGCCCGGACAAAGCGACTGAGAGCTTTGACTTGCGCCAGCAAGCAAATCCCCCGGCCAAGCTAGCGGCAGCGCCTGCGACCAAAGCGCTTGCGGGCGAATCGATCGATGAGGCTTTTGCCGGGTTCAGCCCGCCCAGCCGCGAAATTGAGCCGCAAGCCGGAGCGGTCGACCTGCGCCGCTTGGACCGGTCAGCTAAGCCCGCCGCCGCGGTCCCGGCGGTCAAACCCGCTGACAAAGCCAAGCCGGGCGATAAAACCAAACCCGGCGACAAAGCCAAGGACAAAGAAAAAGACAAAGCGAAAGACGGCAAACTTGTTCAGCCCAGCCGGGTTTGGGTGCAGGTCGCCACTGGCCGCGACAAGACCGCTTTGGGGTCTGACTGGCGGCGGCTGGTGAGGAATGATCCGGCAGTGTTCAAGGGCAAGAAGCCGTTCGTGACCGCTTGGGGTCAGTCCAATCGCTTGCTGGCGGGACCGTTCGAAACCCAGAAGGAGGCGGCCGCATTTCTCGCCGCGCTAAAGAAGGCAGGGCTTGCAGGGGCGTTTACGTGGTCCAGCGCTGCGGGGCAGGTTGTCGATCCGCTCAGCCCAGGCAAGTAGCGTTCTCCACGCCTTTTCCACACTTTGTGAACAGCCTTATCGAGTTATGCGCAAGCCAAGACCGTGGCGTCATTGTCCACGGCGCTCAGCCGATCCATCCAGCGGCAATGATGCAGGTCAATACTGACATGGAACGCGACGAAGACTCCGCCCCCGTCGATATGCTCGCCTCGCTGTTCGAGGCGCATGGCTGGCCGTGCGAATTCGTCGGCGAGGACGAGATTTCGGGCGAGATCAAGGGCAGCTGGGCCAGTTACACCGTGCGCGGTGTGTGGCGGCACGAAGATCATGTGCTGCAATTGCTGTGCCTGCCCGATATCCGCGTCCCCGATGACAAACGCGCCGCCGTGGTCGAGCTGCTCGCGCTGGTCAACGAACAGCTGTGGGTCGGGCATTTTGATCTGTGGTCGAGCGGCAGTGTGCTGCTTTATCGGCATGGGCTCCTGCTTGGCGACGATGGCTTGCTCAGCCTGAGCCAGGCGCAAGTCGCAGTCGAGGCGGCGGTTGAGGAATGCGACCGGTTCTATCCGGCGTTCCAGTTCGTGCTGTGGGGTGACAAGAGCCCCGCCGAAGCGCTCGCCAGTTCGCTGGTTGATGCGGCCGGCGAGGCCTGATGCGGGGCCCCTCTCCAAGCTTCGCTAGCTGCTGAGGCAGCGAGCCATGGTATCCGCTCCCGCACGGGCAGAGGAGTATAGTTGCCTTTCCTCTCCCCTTGCGGGAGAAGATACGCAGACTTGCGGACATGTTCGCTAGGCGAAGTTGGAGAGGGGCCTTTGCAAACTATTCTCATCCTTGGCTGCGGCAATATGGGCGGGGCGATGCTGACTGGTTGGCTGGCATCGGACCTGCCGATCACGCTGACGGTCGTTGATCCAGCGCTAGCCAAAGTGCCTGCCACTGTCCGGCTATTGCGCGAAGTCCCAGCCGAGCAGTTTGATGTGGTCCTGCTGGGAGTCAAACCGCAAGTGCTGGCCTCGGCTGCTCCCAACTTGGCAGCGGTGATGACCAGCGAGACGGTCTTGCTCTCCATACTGGCGGGCGCTGAACTCGCCACTTTGGCAGCGCATTTTCCAGTCAATGGCGGGATCGTCCGGGTGATGCCGAACCTTGCTGCCGCCATCGGTCAGTCGCCGATCGGGCTTTACGCGGACACGCTGGCGGGGCCGGCCAAGGCGGCTGTAACCACGCTGCTGACCCCGCTGGGCACGCCCGAATGGCTGGCGCGCGAAGATATGCTCGATGCGGTGACGGCGCTGGCCGGCTCTGGTCCAGCCTTTGTTTACCGGTTTATCGAGGCTCTGGCGGCTGGCGGCGCGGCGCTGGGGCTTGATCCGGCGCAAGCCGGGCGGCTCGCACTGGCCACGGTAACCGGTGCGGCGGCTTTGGCAGCAGCGGCCGACACAGCGCCCGCCGAACTGGCCCGGCGGGTGACCAGCGCTGGGGGTACCACGGCGGCTGGACTGGCGGTGCTCGATCACGATGCAGCGCTGCTCGGTCTGGTCGGCGAGACGCTGCGCGCCGCGCGCGATCGCGGCGCAGAGCTGGCCGCCGCTGTACGGGGTTACGGTTGATACAATCTGCGACGGATTATTGTCCGGTTTTGCTTGAAACTGCGCGCACAAACTCCGATGTTCATCGCAGCGGCCCCAGTGGGCTCGCATTGGGAGTTTGATCCATGGCTGAATGGAACGATCCGCAGACCACCCGCAGTCCGTTTGGGGCCAAGCCCCAATTGAACGGCGAACTGATGAGCGGAGCGACGCGCGACGAAGGTTTGCGCAGCTATATGCTGTCTATCTACAACTACATGGCCTCGGGCGTGCTGCTTTCGGGCGTGGTCGCGCTGCTGTTTGCGCGGTCGGGCATGGCTGAAGCCACCTTCGCTTCGCCCTTGCGCTGGGTGATCATGCTGGCCCCATTGGGCTTCGTGATGGCAATGAGCTTCGGGCTGCACAAGATGCAAACCTCGACGCTCAAATTGCTGTTCTGGGGCTTCTCGGTGGTGATGGGGCTATCGCTCGCCTCGATTTTCCTGGTTTACACCGGCACCTCGATTGCGACGACGTTCTTTGCCACCGCGGGCGCGTTTGCCGGGCTCAGCCTGTATGGCTACTCGACCAAGCGTAACCTGTCGGCGATGGGCGCATTTATGACCATGGGGCTGATCGGGATCATCATCGCGATGGTGCTGAACATGTTCCTGCAATCGAGCGCGATGTCGCTGGCGATTTCAGTGCTAGGCGTGTTGATCTTCGCCGGGTTGACCGCGTGGGACACCCAACGTTTGCGCAATGCTTATTATGATGTGGCCGGCACCGACATGATGCAAAAAGTCGTGATTATGGGCGCTCTCAGCCTGTATCTCGATTTCATCAACATGTTCCAGTTCCTGCTCAGCTTCATGGGCGATCGCCGCTAATCCCGCACCGGCACCGGACCAGCTTGCCCGGCGCGCTTCCCAGCGCGCCGGGCATTTGCTTTTTGAGGCCAAGCGGTTAGGGATTCAGGCTAACGAAATGAACGGCCTGATAAGCGGCTGGTTTCGCCATCAGGAACGGGAATAATGGGTTCGCACTACCGCAAGTTTGTAATCTCGGCGGCCCTGCTGATGCTGGCCAGCGGAGCTGAGGCCAAGCCCAAAAAGGCGCCGCCGCCGCCGCCGCTTCCACCGCCTCCGCCGATCATCGTCTATATTCCGCCGCGGCCGACCCCGCCGCTCGGCGCTTCACCGCTGTTCAAGGTTCCACCGCTGGGCCTCGATGGCGCGCGCCAGACCATCAACACCAAGATCGGTTCGCTGCAGACAGTCTGGAACTTGCGGTCGGCCTACAATGTCGCCGCGCTGAATTGTCAACGGATCGAACACAATGACATCCTGGTCGGCTACAAACGCTTTCTGAAAATCTACAAAGTTGGCTTGCTGAAGGCTAATCGCGGGGTCGATGCGGATTACCGCAAACGCTTTGGCACGGCCTTCATCCGACCGCGCGAAGCCTATATGACGCAAGTCTATAACTATTACGCGTTCCCGCCGACGCTGCGCAATTTCTGCGATGCGGCATTAGCGATGGCGCGCGAATCGATGACGCTCAAGCCGGTTGACCTGACCACCTTTGCGCAGCGCTATGTGCCGCAATTTGATCTGGTGTATGAGAATTTTTACCGCTCGTACGAACAATACAAGTCCGATGCCGCAGCGTGGGATGCCAAATATGCGCCGGTTACGGTGATAGTGCCGGTCGCGGTGCCAAG
>JANMBA010000054.1:0-7738 GCA_031360105.1 Novosphingobium sp. | reverse complement strand
TGTCGGCGAGCTGGGCTGGGAGCTTTACGTGCCCAGCGAATTCATGGCCGGGATTTATGATGCGATCATCGCGGCGGGCGCGGCCTTCTGGCTGAAGCACGCTGGCTATCATGCGCTCAACGCCTTGCGGATGGAGAAGGCCTACCGGCATTGGGGGCATGACATCACCGATGAGGATACGCCGCTCGAAGCTGGCCTAGGCTTTGCGGTCAAGCTGGACAAGCCGGGCGGGTTCATTGGCCGCGAGGCCTTGCTGCGGCAGAAGAAGGAAGGGCTCAAACAGCGCCTCGTCCAGTTCCTGCTAAAGTCGGACCAGCCAATGCTCTATCATAACGAGCCGATCTGGCAGGGTGACCGGATCGCCGGATACATTCGCTCGGGGATGTATGCCCATACGCTCGGCGGCGCTTGCGGGCTTGGTTTTGTGACCGCTACCGATGGCGGCGTGGTCGGCCCGATCGGCGCTGACGATTACGAGATCGAGATTGCCGGGGTGCGCTACCCCGCCACCGCCTCGCTCAAGCCGCTGTACGACCCCACCAGTGCCCGGATCAAACTGTGATGACCGAATCTTCGACCGAACTGATGCAGCGCCTGGCTGCCCGCACGCGGGTGGGCTACAGCTTTGAGCAGGAATTTTACACCAACGACGCGGTATTCAAGGCCGATTTCGAACACGTGATCGGCAAGAAGTGGATCGTCGCGGGGCATGTTTCGCGCGTGCCGAACAAGGGCGACTATTTCCTGTTCCGGATTGGTGCAGAGCAAATCATCGTGATCCGGGAAAATGAAGACAGCGTCCGCGCGTTTTTCAATGTCTGCCGCCATCGCGGATCGACGCTCTGTTCGGCGGAAAGCGGAAACGCTCCGCGACTGGTCTGTCCTTACCATGCCTGGACCTTCGGCCTCGATGGCCGTTTGCTCGCCGCGCGGCTGATGCCCGACGATTTCGACAAGGCGGAAAACAGCCTGTTCGCTTGCCATGTGCGGGTCTTCCACGGGCTGATCTTCATCAACCTGAGCGACGGCGAGCCGGATGATTTCGATGCGACCTTTGGCGATATGGGCCCGATCCTCGACTATCATGGCATTGGCAATGCGCGGATCGCCCATGCTGGCAGCTATCCCACGGACGCCAACTGGAAGCTGGTGATCGAAAACTTCTTCGAATGCTATCACTGCGTGCCCTCGCACCCAGAATTCTGCTCGATCCATGCGGCCGAATCGATCGTGGCCGTGGGGGCCGGTCCCAGTTCCGGGCCAGCAGACGCCATTGCCAGTTTCACCCCGAAATTGCAGGCTTGGGAAACCAGCGCGGAAGCGCTGGGACGACCGATCGGCACTATCGACGAACCGCCGACCAGCAGTCACCTGCGATTGATGATGCAGCGGATGAACAAGGATGGCTGGTCATCCGAAACCCGGGACGGGACCGCACCTGCGCCGCTGATGGGCAAGCGCAAGGCGGCTGATGGCGGGCGGATGCATCTGAGCTTCAGTCCGTTCAGCCAGATCGTCGCCGACGATCACTTTGCGATCCTGTTCCAGTTCACCCCGCGCTCGGCGCTGAAAAGCGATGTCGAGATGATCTGGCTGGTCGATGGCCGCGCTGGTGCGGACGAAGTCGATGTGGCGAAGATGATCTGGGGCTATCACGCCACGACCACGCAAGACAAAGTAATCACCGAGGACAACCAGGCCGGGATCATGTCGAGCCGGTACCGGCCTGGGCGCTATTCGGACCAGGAAGGCAGCGTGATCAACTTCCAGAAATGGTATCTGAATCAGTTCGGGCTGACGCTTTAACCGGTGCGATCCATCGCCACGCTGCCGGTCCGCTCCAATTTACCCCACCCGACCATCCGCCCGCGCAGCGCCGCGACCAGCGAGCGGATCACCACGCCGTACATCAATTGGCGATAGACGAAGCGCTGGGCCAGCAGCAGCAGCGCGGGAAAACGCTGCGGGCTAGGTTCAAGCCGGTAGGCGATCCACCCGGCGAGCAAGTCGATCGAGACAAATGCGCTCCAGTAAACCGCCATCCGCAACACATCGCTTTGAGTCTGGTCCCAGCCGTGCTGCTGCACCCGCAGCACGGTGCCGCCGATCGAGATCAGCAGCGCCAGATCGATCATCGGCGAAATGGCGGCAAACACGATCTGGAACAGCCACGCCTGCGGCATCCCGAACCAGGCGAGGCCGCGCGGGTTGCCGCTGCTGATGACTGCGCGGTGTTTCCACAAGCATTGCAGCGTACCGAATGACCAGCGGAACCGCTGTTTGCCCAGCGCGGCGAAGGTCTCAGGGGCCTCGGTCAGCGCCACCGCTTCCACATCATAGGCCACGCGCCAGCCTTGCCGCTGAATCGCGATGGTCAGATCCTGATCTTCGGCCAGCGTATCTTCGGGATAACCGCCAACCGCATCAAGCGCGCTGCGCCGCCAGGCCCCGACCGCGCCGGGCACAACGGTGATCGCGCGCAAAGCATCGAGCGCGCGGCGTTCGACATTTTGCGCGGTGACGTATTCGATCGCTTGCCAGCGGGTGATCAGATTGATCCGATTGCCGACCCGCGCATTGCCCGCCACTGCGCCGATCAGCGGATCGACAAACCAGCGCACCAGCTTGGGGATGGTATCGGGCAGGAACTGTGTATCGGCATCGAGCGCGATTACGATTTCGCCTTTGGCATGGACCAAGGCCCGGTTAAGCGCGCTGGCCTTGCCGCCGTTTGCCATGGTCAGCAGCGTTACGCGCGGATCGCTGGCGTAATGCGCCCGGACCAGTTCGCTGGTGGCATCTTTCGAGCCATCGTCGGCAACAATCACTTGCAGCGCGGGGTAAGTGCTGGCCAGCACACGCTCCAGCGATGACAGGATCACACGCGCTTCGTTATAGGCTGGAACGATCACCGAAACGGTGGGCTGATAGCTCCCGCCATCAGCCGGTGCGCGCGATACCCGGTCCAGCAGTGCCAGCACAGTCATCACCACCGCGCGCGCGATCCCCAGCGCAATCGCAAAGAAGAACAGCCATTTGATGGTGTAACCGAGTGCGGCCAGGATCACGAACACGCCAACATCGGCTGCCACTGCGGCGCGGTCGCTGCTGGCCACTTGCGGCATCAAAGTATCGTGACTGGCCCCAACCAGATCGCCCAGCGACACCAGCCGGTAGCCTTCGGCGCGCAACCGGTCGATAATCAGCGGCAGCGCGGCAACGGTCTGATCGCGGTTGCCGCCGCCATCGTGGAGCAGCACCACATTGCCGCTGAATTCGGGTGTCGCGCCGCGGACTTGCGCCAAGGTACTGTCAACGATGGCCTGCACCCCGGGCCGCCGCCAATCACCCGGATCGACGTGGAGCCCGACGATCGTGTAGCCCAGCTTTTGCGCTATCGCCGCCGGTTGCAATTCATCGGCAGTGGTTGGCTCGGCATCGCCAAAATACGGCGCGCGGAACAACCGGGTTGAGCGGCCTATATAGGCCTCGATCAAGCGCTGCGTCGCGTTGAGCTCAAGCGCGGTGCCAAACGGGGTGACCTGCGCCAGATTGGGATGCGTATAACTATGGTTGCCGATCTCGAACCCGTCATCGGCGATACGGCGCAGGATTTGCGGATGCTCCAAGCCGTTCTCGCCGATTACAAAAAACGCCGCCGGGGCATGCTTGGCCTCCAGCACATCAAGGATGCGCGGGGTGAAATCCGGGTCTGGCCCATCGTCGAAGGTCAGCGCGATGGCTTTGGGATCGCGCGCGCCTGACCGTTCAATTACGAAAGGCATCGGCAACCGGGTATAGCTTACGCCGGTAATCGCCTGGCCTGAAAAGGTCAGCTGGCGCGCGCCACTGGTGGGTTCGGCGGCGATTCGCAGCACTTCGCCGCTGCCCGCGACATCGGCGCCTTCAGCGGGGGCAATGGCGGTCAGATTGGGCAGACGGTTGGCGCGGCTGGCGGCCAGCGCCTCCCAGAACCCCGGATCTTCGCTGCCGAGCCGCCACAAGGCGACCCCGGCTACCCCGCGCAGCTGCGCCAGCTGGTTCCAGCTTGCAGCGGCGTCCAGCAGCCAGATCGTGTGTTTCTCGCCGTCTTCTTCGTAGGCAAAGCCGCTGTTGCCGCTGTCGGGATCAAATTGCACAGTGGCGGAGCTATCATGGGCGGCCAGCCAGGCCTCGTCGATGGTCAGCGAGTCCGCCTTGCCGCCGTGCCAATCATAGCCGTAACTGCCAATCGCGATCACCAGCTTGCTGGCGGGAATTTTGGCGCGGGCATTGGCCAGCCGATCAGTGAACCAGCCGCCTGCGGCAATCGGCCCGGCTTCGCCGCCTTGCCAGTGCTGATCGTAATCCATCACAAACACCGTATCGGACGCGGCGGCAAAGCGGGTCAAATCCCAGCCGGGATCATCCGCCGGAACAGTCAATCCCAGTTTCAGCCCGGCTTGCTGAAAGCGGGTATGATTACGCGCGAGCATCGCCAGATAGCTGGGCAGACTGGCGTTGGGCAGGTTTTCGATATCGAATACCACCCCGTTCCAGCCGCTTTGCCGGGCCTGCGCGATAACATTGTGGACCAGCGCGTCGGCCCGCGCCGGACTGGCCAGCAAGGCCGCCATACTGGTTCCCGAAAATCGATCGTTTTCCACATTCTGGACCATCAGCAGCATGACCGGGCGGTGCAGCGCGGTGCTGAGCTGGCTATGCAGGCGCACATCGGGATCGATCGCCACTGTGTTAGTGCGGGGGTTGATCAGGGCATCGGCGGCGACCACCCAGTCCAGCTCGTCGAAATGCTGGTGCAGCGAGGTGGCGCTTTCTTCATCCCAAGGGACATAAAACCCGATCCGCAGCGGCACTGCGCCAGTGCTGGCGGGCGCAAGTCGCGGTAACTTGTGGCGAATGCGGGCAATGTGGCTGAGGAACGGCACGGCCTGTTCGCGTTCACGCCCAAACGCCAGCGCCGCAGTGGTCGGCACTTCGACCAGCGTGGCGGCAAACACCATGGCGGCGAATACGATCAGTGTGAGCAGCGCAAAGCTTAGCCGCCCGACCAAGCGGCGGCGGCGGCCAGTGCTGTCAAAGAAGATCGGTGAAGTCATAGTTGCGGTCCAACACCAGCCTGCGCACGGAATGTAAAGTTACGTTGCCGTCATGTTGCGATCCACAACCTGATCCTAGTGCCAAGCTTGCCGGTACAGTGCTTCAATCTCGCCAAGTTCAGCGAGGCGCGGATTGTTAGCGGGCGAGCCTGAGGCCAGTGCCTGCTCCGCCATCAGCGGGATCAGTTCAGCCCAGCGCTGCGGATCAATCCCGTAATCGCGCGGGCTGGGGACCGCCAGATCGGCGTTGATCTGGTGCAGTGCTTCAATCAATCGGGCAACCGCCGATTGATCGGCTTCGGCCGCATCGGCCACGCCCATGGCCCGCGCGCAAGCGGCATAGCGCGGCAGCGCGGCGGGGGCTGACCACTGCGTCACCACCGGCATCAGCATCGCGTTTGACAGCCCGTGCGAGACGTGAAAATGCGCGCCAATTGGCCTGCTCATCCCGTGGACCAGCGCCACCGAACTGTTCGAAAAGGCAATTCCGGCTTGCAGCGCGCCGAGCATTAGCGCTTTGCGCGCGGGGCGATCCTGCGGGTCGGCGCAGGCGCGTGGCAGGTTGGGCCAGATCAGCCGCATCGCCGATAGCGCCAGGGTATCGGCAAACGGGTTGGCGCGTTTGGAAACGTAGGCTTCAACCGCGTGGACCAGACTGTCGATTCCGGTATCGGCGGTCAGCCGCGCGGGTTTGCTCAGCGTCAGCTCGTAATCGACCAGGGCAAGGATCGGCAAATAAGCCAGCCCCGCGCAGAGCATCTTTTCATCGGTGGCAGCATCGGTAATGACGGTGAAGCGCGTGGCTTCGGAGCCGGTCCCGGCGGTGGTGGGGATGGCGATAACCGGCAGACCCGGCGTGTCTTCCTGATGCGGGGACTTCAGCTCCTGAACCGAACGGTCGCGCTTGACCGCAACCATTTTGGCGCTGTCAATCGGGCTGCCGCCGCCTAGTCCAATCACGCAGTCGTGCGGAGCGCCCGCCAGAAAAGCGCAGGCTTCCTCGATCGAGGCGACCGTCGGATCGGGCACCACGCCAGTGAATGAGCGCACCGCCATGCCCGCCGCGCCCAGCAGTTGCTCAACCCGTTCGAGCAGCCCAGAGCTGACCATCCACGCATCGGTCACGATCAGCGGATGCGCCAAACCGGCCGCCGCCAATACTTCGGGCAATTCATTCAGCACCCCGCCGCCGATGCGGATCGTGCGCGGCAGGTGGATCGCGGCCATCAGCTGAGCAGGTGTTCGATGCCGTAAAACCGCGCGGCGTTGCCGGCATAAAGCGCGGCCTTGTCGTCGGCCGAGGCGCTGCGGGTCAGGTGCTTGAACGCGTTCCACAGCACCGCATAACTCGCGCCCCATTTATCAACCGGGTAATTGCTTTCAAACATCCCGCGCTGCGGCCCGAAGGCTTCGATGCAGGTTTCGATATAGGGCCGCCACATTGCCGCCAGCACTTCGGACGAAAGCCCGGCAGCCGGACCATGATCGGGCATCCCGGCGAACGACATGGCAAGGCCGCCCAGCTTGACCGAAACGTTGGGACAGGCGGCAAGTTCCTTGATCATCGTGCGCCAGATGTCGAACCGTTCGGGCAGCTTGCCCTGATAACTGCCCATGCCCAGCGGGGTGCCGCAATGATCGAGTACAATCTTCTGATCGGGAAAAGCGCGGGCGAGCGACAGGACATCGCCCAGTTGTGGTTCGAGCAGCCACGCATCGAAGGTCAGCCCGAGCTCGCCGAGATGTTTGAACCCCTCACGGAATTTTGCATCAAGATACAATCCCTGCGGCGCATGGAAGGGCGGGCCGAGCACAGCGGGATCGGCATCCCAGGCCGACGCATGACGGATCCCTTTGAAGCGCGCGCTGGCCGCGATCAAAGCCTCCAGCACCGGCCGCGCCGCATCGCCGCGGCTGAGGTCGGCGTGGCCGATAATTGCTTCACACAGCCGCGCTGGACCATACAGCCCGCTGGCGCTTTGTGCGGCCACGCCGTTGACGAATTCAACTTCGCCCACGACTTTCAACTCGTCGCTCGCACTGGCATTGTAGAAAGCGCCGCATTCCATAAACACGGTACCGACTACAGTGTGGCCGCTGCCAATCTCGGCCTGAATTTCGTCAAAGGTATAATAGGGCGTCTGCGCGATGCTGGCGATGAACGGGTGCAGCGGCTCGGGGAATGCCCCCATCATCGGGCGCAGATCCCACAAGTGGTGATGCGGATCGATGATCGGCAGGTCAGGTTCCAGAATCGCTTCGGTGATCATCGCGCTCTCCATATTTTTGCCGCAGTTTATGACCGCCTTGGCGTTTGACCAGCGCTGATCGGCCTCGCATTAATCGAACGATTAAAAAAGTGGAGTGGGGATGCAGGACGACACTGATTTTTCGGGCAAGTGCGTGCTGGTGGTGGGCGGATCGAGCGGGATCGGTAACGGCATCGCGCAGGCGTTTCGCACGCGCGGGGCTGAAGTCCACGTGTGGGGTACGCGCGTGGCGGCCAGCGATTACAGCACGGACGAAGGCTCGGACTTGTCGGGTCTGGGCTACACCTGCGTCGATGTCGGCGATCCCGATGCAATCGAAGCGGCCCCTCTGCCGTTCGCTACCCTCGACGTACTGGTGTTGTGCCAAGG
>JANMBA010000050.1:0-4074 GCA_031360105.1 Novosphingobium sp. | reverse complement strand
CTGGTCCGGCTGGTCAGCCCGGTCTGGCTGCCGTCTTTCTTTTTCAGGTGCACGTCATAGCCCGCCATGATTTCGGGCGTGGCCACCCCGACCGGGAACTTCTTGCGGCATTCGGTGGTCGAGAACTTCTTCTGCGTTTCGATGTTGTCGGCCGACAACCCGATCACGGTCGCCCCGGCAGCCTTGAAGTCCTTGACTGCCTCGGCAAAGGCGTGGGCTTCAAGCGTGCAGCCATCGGTGAAGCTCTTGGGGTAGAAATAGAGCACCACCGGCCCTTTGCGCAGCGCGGCGGCCAGGCTGAACGGTTTCTCTTTGCCGGCTGACGCCGAAGCGGTGGTAAAGTCGGGCGCCAGCGCTCCTTGCGGCAGATCGGCAGGCGCGGCAGCGGGGACGAGCAGCGCGGCGGTCAGGGCCAGTGGTGCAATCATCAGCTTGTTCATCGGGCTCTCCTAGTTCGGCGTGTGGCCGGGATTATTGGACAGTCACGCCGCCATCGGTCGCGATTGTCGGAGTGGGATTGGGTTCAGCTGCGTCGCCCGGGCCGGCTGGGGCGGCGGGCACCTTGCCGCGCTGCGCGCCGCGCTTGATTGCGTTGATCAAGGCGTTGCGCTGCGCCTCGATCTGCTCGGTGCCGAGCCCCGGACGGGCTTCGCTTTCGGCCTTGAAAGTTTCCCAGATAACCGAAGCCTTAGCGTCGACGGTGGGGGTGCCGGTGAACACCCGTTTGCCGCTGACCCGGTCGACTTTGACCCAATGGATATCACGTGGGGCAACAAACGGGCGAGTGCTCCAGCGCGGCTTGGTCGCAAGGATTAGCTGTTTGAAGATCGGCGCCGCAATGGTCCCGCCCTGGGCATAGCCGCCAAGCGAGCGCGGCGCATCGTAACCGAGATAGACCCCGCCGACGATATCCTGGTTGCCGCCGCAGAACCACACGTTGGTCGGTCCGCTGGTGGTCCCGGTCTTGCCGAACAGCGGCAGGCCAAGATCGCTCAGCGTGATCGCGGTGCCGCGGGTGACGACGCCTTCGAGCATGTGCACCACCTGGAAGGCGGTGCGCGCATCGAGCACTTGCTTGCCGCGCGAATCGAACCGCGGCATCGGCTTGCCGTCCCATTCGGGCATTTCGCAGGTGGCGCAGCGGCGGTTGTCGGCGCGCCAGATGACCTTGCCGCTGCGGTCCTGGACATAGTCGATCACGCTCGGGGCGAACTGCAAGCCGTTGTTGGCCAGCGCGGCATAGGCGTTGACCATCTGCTCGACCGTGGTCTCGCCCGCCCCCAGCGCGAATGACAAGTACGGCGGATAAGTCCCGATACCGACGCGTTTGAAGGTGTTGACCACGTGATCCATGCCGGTGTCGCTGGCGATCCGCACGGTCATCAGGTTGCGCGACTGCTCAAGCCCCCAGCGCATCGTGTGCGTGGCATTGCCCCCGCCCTGCCCGCCGAAGTTCTGGAAGCATTTCTGCCCCAGACCGGCACCCTGATAGACGCAGAACTGGCCGTCGACCACATCGCTCGACGGACTCATCCCGAAATCGAGCGCGGTTCCGTAAACGAACGGCTTGATCGTCGAGCCCGGCTGGCGCTGCGCCTGGGTGGCGCGGTTGAAGCTGCCGAGGCCAGCATCGAACCCGCCCTGCATCGCCAGCACGCGGCCCGAATGCGGATCCTCAAGCAGCATCCCGCCCGAGATTTCCGGCACTACCCGCAGTGTAAAAGTGTTGCCACCGTTGGGCGCAACCGCAATCACGTCGCCTTTACGCAGGGTGGCAGGCGGTGACACCAACACGCCGCGGGTGCCATCAGCGAAACCAATGGTCGGCTGACCTTCGCCGCGCACCAGCACCATCGCGACACGCCAATCCTGATAGGTGATCGAGCGGTTGAGCCCGGCGAGCTGGCTTTGCCAGTTCTCGTCATCGACATCGACATGATCGATCGGCTTGCCGAAGGCGCGCGCGCCGCCGTAGCGCAGCAGCCCGGCGCGCAAGGCATCTTGCGCCGCCTTGTGGAGCTGCGGATCGAGCGAGGTCCGCACCCACAGCCCGCCGGCATAGACGCTGTTTGGCCCGCCCGCGGCCGTTTCACCATACTTGCCGATCAACAGCCGCCGCACTTCCTCAACGAAATAGCCATAAGCGGGATCCCAGTTGTCCCCGCGCCGCGGAATGATCCCCAGTGGCTGGGCTTTCGCGCCTTCCGCTTCGGAGACGGTGGCTTTACCGTTCTTGACCATCTGATCGAGCACCCAGTTGCGGCGTTCGATCGCATCGGCGGTGTGGTTTGAGCGGCCATAGATTTCGGGACCACGCGGCAACGCAGCCAGGAAGGCATCCTGAGCCAGCGTCAGCTCATCCACATCTTTGCCAAAATAGGCCTGCGCGGCAGCCTGCACCCCGAAGCTCTGCCGACCGAGCGGGATTTCGTTCAGGTACAGCTCAAGGATTTGCGGCTTTTTGAGCACACCTTCGATCCGCCGGGCGAGGATCATTTCCTTGAACTTGCGGCCGAGCGAATACTCGTTGCCGATCAGGATATTCTTGGCGACCTGCTGCGTTATGGTCGAGCCGCCCTTGGCGCGTTTGCCCGAACCGAACTTGGTTGCATAGTCCACCACCGCGCCTGCCAAACCGCCGAAATCGACCCCGCCGTGCGTCCAGAAACTCTTGTCTTCGGCTGAGAGATAAGCGTTGACCAGCTTTTCGGGGAAATCGACATAGCGCAGTTGCACCCGCCGTTCGCGGGCATAGCTATAGACAATCTCACCATTCACGCCGCGCACCATCGTCGGCAGTGGCGGCTGGTAAGTCAGCAACGTGTCAGCCGATGGCAGATTGCGGATGACCGTCACATAAACCAGCAAGTTGGCAGCCAGAAACACCGCCAGCAGGTAATTGATCACCCGGAACCGCTTACTTTGAGCCCAGTTTTCGGCATACCAATCGCGCAGTCGGGTATTGTGCCACCAAACGAGCACCGAGCCAGCCAAAGCCCGGCTTTGCGACAATAGCCCGCCAGCCTCACGCCGGATGCGCAGCCGTACGGATTCGGGTGGTTGATCGTCGGGTTCAGCCATAATGGCATAGCTCTAGCATGGCGCGGCGCGGCAATACCAGCGGGTTCCTGCACTCATTTGCGCTCTACCGACAAGCGCGCGAAATAGACCTTGATCGACTGGGTTAAGGAGGATGCAAAGCTCTGTCTGCCTGCTGGAGTGGTCAATCGGGCAAGGTCGCCGGGGTTATTGATGTAGCCCGTTTCGAACAGCACCGAGGGGACATCGGGCGCTTTCAGCACAACAAATGCCGCCGATTGCACCGCCGCGTCCTTGAACGGGATCACCCCGCGCGCTTCACGCAGGATCAAGCCCGCAAACTGTTGCGACGCGGCCTCGCTCTCGCGCTGGGACAAATCGACCAGGATGGCGTTTACGGCGGCGTTTTGATCCTTGATCCGCACGCCGTTGATCTGATCGGCTGCGTTCTCCCGCGTGGCAATCCGCTCAGCTGTCTGGCTGCTGCCTTTTGCGGACAAGGTATAGACGGTCGCCCCAGTTGCGCTGCCATCGCCCGCGGTGCTGTCGGCATGGATCGAGATAAACAGATCAGCACCCAGCCGCCGCGCGATCGCGGGGCGCTCATCGAGCAGCAGGTACGTATCATCGCTGCGGGTCAGCGCCACGCGCACCCCGCCCTGCTTGAGCAGTTCATCGCGCAGCGCCACTGCCAGCGCCAGCGTGATCGCCTTTTCCTTGACCTCATCGCTGCTGGCCCCCGGGTCTTTACCGCCGTGGCCAGGATCGATCACCACCAACGGGCGGCTGGCGTCCATCGGCCCTTCGATTTTCGGTAGTCCAGCGACCGCGCCGGCCGGCGGCAAATCGACCTTGACCACATAGCCAAAGCCGCGCCCCGCGCCGCCAAACTCACGGTCAGCCGCGACCATCGCGGCAAACACCGCAAGGGGGGCAAGCAGGATTGCAACGATCAGCAAAAAGCGGCGCATTGCGCGCATGCCTAATGCGCCCGGCGGCGCTGTGCAATCACGCGCTTGGCAGGCGCATTCAACT
>JANMBA010000034.1:0-4499 GCA_031360105.1 Novosphingobium sp. | reverse complement strand
GTGGCTGGGCGAACAGATCACCAGCCGCGGGATTGGCAACGGCACTTCGCTGATCATCATGGCCGGGATTGTTGCGCAGATGCCGATGTTCTTCGGGAACATGTTCACCCAGTACGGCACCGGCGCGATTGGCGGGCTGACTGTGGCGGTGCTGATCGGCATGGTCGTGGCGATGGTTCTGTTTATCTGCTTTATGGAACGGGCCACCCGGCGGCTGCTGATCCAATATCCCAAGCGCGCCAGCCAGAACGGAATGATGCAGGCCGATCGCAGCCACTTGCCGCTCAAGATCAACACCGCAGGGGTAATCCCGCCGATCTTTGCCAGTTCGCTGCTGCTGTTGCCGCTGACGATCAGCCAGTTCGCCAGCAGCTCGATGACAGCCGATTCAAAGGTCGGCGCGTTCATCATCGGGCTCAATCAGTATCTCGGCCACGGCAAACCGGTCTATATGATCCTCTATGCCGCGCTGATCATCTTCTTCTGCTTTTTCTATACCGCAGTGGTGTTCAATCCGGAAGAAACGTCGGAAAACCTTAAACGCAACGGCGGCTTCATTCCCGGCATTCGCCCAGGCAAAAACACCGCGACCTATCTCGATTACGTGCTGACCCGGATTACCGTGATCGGGGCGATGTACATCACGATCGTGTGCGTTGTGCCAGAGTTCGTGATGGAGCAAACCGGGTTACGGTTTTTCTTTGCGGGCGGCACCAGCTGGCTGATCGTGGTCAACGTCACAGTCGATACGATCACGCAGATCCAGTCACACTTGCTGGCGCACCAGTACGGCGATTTGATCAAGAAGGCCAAACTCAAAGGCCGCATGCGTTAAGCGATACCTGGGGGAGTAGAAGTGGACATTATCCTGCTAGGACCGCCGGGGGCGGGCAAGGGCACCCAGGCCCAGCGTCTGGTTGATGCGCACGCGATGCGTCAACTTTCGACCGGCGACATGCTGCGTGCCGCAGTCAAATCGGGAACCCCGGTCGGGCTTGCTGCCAAAGCGGTGATGGACCGAGGTGAACTGGTCTCGGACGAAATCGTCTCGGCCTTGATCGGTGAAGAACTCGATGGGCTGGCATCCGGACAGGGCGCAATCTTTGATGGCTACCCGCGCACCGCCGCGCAGGCGGCTTCGCTCGACGCGATCCTTGCGGCGCGGGACCGTCAGCTTGGCCACGTGATCGAACTTGAAGTCGATGAGGATGCGCTGGTCGCGCGGATTTGCGGGCGTTATACCTGCGTCACTTGCGGCAAGGGTTATCACGACAAATACGAGCAGCCCAAAGTGGCGGGCACCTGCGACAAGTGCGGCGGGCACGAGTTCAAGCGCCGCCCGGATGATAACGAAGCCACGGTCCGCACCCGCATGACCGAATACCGCGCCAAAACCGCGCCGATCTTGCCGATCTATGAATTGCGCGGGATTGTCAGCCGGGTCGACGGGATGGCCGACATCGACCATGTGACAGCGGCGATCGAACGTATTATCGTTCGCTGAACGTCGCTGCGCCCCAATCGGGCCCAGAGCGGTCAGGGGAGGTAGCAATGTCGCGCAAGATTTCACTGCTGGTCGCCGTTACGCTGGCCGCGTTGGCCGTACCGGCCGCACCATTGCAGGCAGAAGTTGCCACCCTGTCTGATGCCGGGTTTGTCGTAAAGTTGACGGCCGATACCACGGCACCGCCAGACGCGGCGTGGCGAATGCTGATTGTTCCCGCCAAATGGTGGTCGAGCGATCACACTTGGTCGCACGATGCCGGCAACCTGTATCTCGATGCGCAGGCCAGTGGCTGCTTCTGCGAAAAGCTCCCCAAACCTTCGGATGCGTCTGCGGGACAGCGGCTCGGCAGCGTAGAACATCTGCATGTAATCTTCGCCGATCCGCAGCGCGGCATTTTGCGGATGAGCGGCGCACTTGGGCCGCTGCAAGGCGAGGCGCTCAACGGCACGTTGACGGTCACACTGGTCAAGACCGAGAGCGGTACGCGGATCGATCTCGAGTACGTCGTGGGCGGTTACATGCGGCTGAAGGGCGAAGAGATCGCACCGGCGGTCGACGCGATGCTCGGCCAACAGCTCGCCAGCCTGGCCACCGCGCTAAACGCTGCCGCGCCAGCCAGCACGGCTGCGCCGGGGTGAATATTATCTGCGGCCGGACCCTTTGACATTTGGTCTGCCAAAGCTAGGTTCGGTGACTGATTACCAGCGCCGTCGGCCCAATCCGGCGCGGCGTTTGTGCTGCTTCCGGTGCGGCGTTGACATACCCGCCGAATCATCTTAAGCGCGCCGCTCAACCGAAATACGGGTTAGTTCCGGATGGTGTCGGCCAGAGTGCTCGCCAGCCGGGCTTTTTGCCGTTTTTCGCAGTTGAAGCGTTGAGATAGGGCACGGCGGGCAACCGTTGCACCCTGTGGAGCATGGAGAATTAAGTGGCTCGTATTTCTGGGGTAAATATCCCCACCAACAAGCGCGTAATCATTGCGCTGACCTACATTCATGGCATCGGTGCATTCAAAGCCCGGCAGATTGCTGACAAGCTGGGGATCGATCCCGCCAAGCGCGTCTCGGATTTGTCTGATCAAGAAGTGCTGCACATCCGTGAGACGATCGATGCCGAGCATATGGTCGAAGGCGATCTTCGCCGCGACACGGCGATGAACATCAAGCGTCTGATGGATCTGGCCTGCTATCGCGGCCTGCGTCACCGCAAGGGCCTGCCGGTCCGCGGCCAACGCACGCACACCAACGCCCGCACCCGCAAGGGTAAGGCCAAGGCGATCGCTGGTAAGAAGAAGTAATCCTTCGACAGGCTCAGGATGAGCGGGCCGACAGCGCCACGCTCGTCACCTTCAGGATTTAGCAACAGGATTAATACCATGGCACGCGAACCCCAGCGCATTAAAAAGCGGGAGCGCAAGAACATCTCGAGCGGCATCGCACATGTGAATGCCAGCTTTAACAATACCATGATCACCATCACCGATGCACAGGGCAATGCAATCAGCTGGTCCAGCGCCGGCACGATGGGGTTCAAGGGCAGCCGCAAGTCCACTCCGTATGCCGCGCAGGTTTCAGCAGACGACGCGGGCAAAAAGGCCGCCGAACACGGCGTGCGCACGCTCGAAGTCGAAGTGAAGGGCCCCGGATCAGGCCGCGAAAGCGCGCTGCGGGCACTCGCCGCAGTCGGCTTCACGATCACTTCGATCCGCGACGTCACGCCAATCCCGCATAACGGGGTCCGGCCTTCGAAACGCCGCCGCGTCTGATCACCGGTTCGCGGCGGATTACCTCGCCGCAGTTACGGATCGGCCGCCGGTTCCCCTCCCAGGAACCACGGCCGTTCTCGCCAGAACAAACCCCAAGGGGAAGTCCATGACCGTCAATATCAAAAACTGGCAAGAACTTAAGAAGCCCAACACGCTTGAGGTGAAATCCGGCAACGACGCCAAGCGCCGCGCGACGTTCGTCGCTGAGCCGCTGGAGCGTGGCTTTGGCCTGACGCTCGGCAATGCCCTGCGCCGGGTGCTGCTGTCCTCGCTGCAAGGCGCGGCGATCACTTCGATCAAGATGGAAAACGTGCTGCACGAATTTTCCAGCCTGGCCGGGGTGCGCGAAGACGTGACCGACATCGTGCTTAATGTGAAGCAGATCGCGCTGCGGATGCAGGGCGAGGGCCCCAAGCGGCTTCAGCTGTCGGCCACCGGGCCGGGCGAAGTCACTGCGGGCGACATTGCGGTGTCGGGCGATATCGAGGTGATGAACAAGGATCTGGTGATCTGCCACCTTGATGAAGGCGCCAACCTGAACATGGAACTGACCGCCGATAGCGGTAAGGGCTATGTCCCCGCCGTGGGCAACCGTCCGATTGACGCGCCGATTGGCCTGATCCCGGTCGATTCGCTGTATTCACCGGTTCGCCAGGTCAGCTACAAGGTCGACAATGCCCGGATCGGACAGGAGCTCGATTACGACAAGCTCAGCCTGACGATCGAAACCGATGGCACCATCTCGCCCGAAGACGCGGTGGCTTATGCTGCGCGGATCCTGCAAGACCAGCTTGCGCTGTTCGTCCACTTCGAAGACGCCATGCCGGTTGGCGGCTCGCCGATGATCGGCATGGCCGCGCCGACCACCGACGAAGGCGATACCAACCAGCTCAACCGCTATCTGCTCAAGAAGGTCGACGAGCTGGAACTGTCGGTCCGCAGCGCCAATTGCCTCAAGAACGACAACATCATCTACATCGGCGATCTGGTCCAGAAGACCGAAGCCGAGATGCTGCGCACGCCGAATTTCGGCCGCAAGTCGCTCAACGAGATCAAGGAAGTGCTGTCCAGCATGGGACTGCGCCTTGGCATGGATATCCCCGGCTGGCCGCCTGAGAATATCGAAGAAATGGCCAAGAAGCTCGAACAAGAGCTGCTGGGTTAAGCGAACCGGTTGGCGCTGCCGTTCAGCGCCTGGTCTGGGGTACCTGATACGGCCCCATAACG
>JANMBA010000031.1:0-1641 GCA_031360105.1 Novosphingobium sp. | reverse complement strand
GACGGGCTCGATCCACGGCCTGGGCGCGAAATTGCAAGCCGCGCCCAGCTGCAACGGCTGGACGTTCTGGCATCTTGAACATCAAGGCGAATTCAAGCCACTCGACAGCCTGCGGCAATTGTACCTGCTGGCGACTGAAGACTGATACTTTCAGCATCAAGCACTTTCTGGTAGAGTGCAGCGATGACCGACCAGATCGACAATCTCATGCTCGAGCATCTTAAGAGGATTCAGGCCGAACAGTCTGCATCACGCGAGCGAGATCGCGAATTGCTGACCCGCCTCGGCCAGATCGAAACCTCGATTGCTCGGATCGGGCGCGACAATTCGCACGCATTTGCCGAGCAGGTGGAAGATCGTCATTCAGTGGACGCGTTGCGAGATCGCGTTGATCGAATTGAGAAGCGCCTAGAAATCGGCAATTGATCCAAGCTTTGTCGATTTTGACATCATCAAGGTACCTCCGCCCGATCGCCCTGGCTGACAGCCCGCAAAGCGAGGAGGGCGATGAGCTGCGGCTGGCGGGCGGGCTGATTTATGCCAGCCGGTTTGCTTTGATTGCACGCGAACAGGGCAAGATCACTGCCCGTACGCGTTACTCGCTGCCCGAACTGCGCGCCGCCTTGCCCGGCTTGCCCGATGCGGTGCGCGCGCAATTCGACAATCTCCAGCGTGTCCACGCCCCGCTCCAGCTTGGCGCGCGCACGATCCGGCTCGACCAGCCGGCAGTCATGGGCATCCTCAACGTCACGCCGGACAGCTTCTCGGACGGCGGGCAATTCATGGACGATCCTGAGGTGGCAGGCGCTCACGCCGCCAAGATGCTTGAAGCGGGCGCGGCGATTATCGATGTCGGCGGCGAAAGCACCCGGCCGGGCGCGGCGGCGGTGTGGGAGGGCGATGAGCTCAAGCGCGTGATCCCGGCGATTGAACGGCTTGCAGCTGCGGGCGCGGCGATCAGCATCGATACCCGCCGCCCGGCGGTGATGGAGGCCGCGTTGAGCGCAGGCGCGCATCTGATCAACGACGTATCGGCCTTGCGCCACGATCCGCGCAGCCTGGAATTCGCGGCGCGTGCGGGCGTTCCGGTGGTGCTGATGCACGCGCCCGGCGAGGGCGAGGACTTGCACGGCGGCGCGGCTTATACCGATGTAGTGCTCGACGTGTTCGACTGGCTTGCCGCGCGGCGTGATGCGGCGCTCGAAGCGGGCATTGCGCGCGAAAACATTCTGCTCGATCCGGGTATCGGCTTTGGCAAATCGGTGGCGGAAAACCTGCTGCTCTTGAATGCGCTACCGCTGTTCCACGCGCTGGGTCAGCCATTGCTCGTGGGTTCAAGCCGCAAGCGGATGATCGGGGCACTAAGCAACGAAGCCCCCGCGCACCAGCGGCTTGGCGGCAGTCTGGCGCTGGCGGCCAAGGCGATGGACGCCGGAGTGCAGCTGCTGCGGGTTCACGATGTGCCTGAGACAATGCAGGCGCTGCGGGTCTGGCGCGGTTTGAAAGACGCGGCGCTGACTGATTTCAGCCAACTGGCACCTTGATATCAGGCGCTTTCACCAATCCCCAGCTCGGTCAGCTTGCGGTAGAGCGTTGAACGGCCAATCCCCAAGCGCCGCGCAACTTCGGTCATCCGGCCCC
>JANMBA010000020.1:0-3131 GCA_031360105.1 Novosphingobium sp. | reverse complement strand
ATCAGCCGCCAGCGCGGATGCGCCATCCAGGCCAGCGCGGCGACGCACATCAGATCAGCCCCTTGGCCTTCAGGCTGACATGGCCTTCCTTGCCGATGATCACATGATCGTGGACGGTGATCCCGAGCAGCCTTCCGGCCTCGGCAATGCGATTGGTGATCTGCACATCGGCGCGGCTCGGTTCGGGCGAGCCGGACGGGTGGTTGTGCACCAGGATCAGCGCCGACGCGCCCAGATCAAGCGCCTTTTTGACTACTTCGCGCGGATGGATAGCCGCTTCATCGAGCGTGCCGTCGCTGAGCTGATCATCAAGGATAAGGCGGTTCCTGGTATCGAGATACAGCACCCGCACGCGCTCGTGGTTAAGATGCGCCATGTCGATCGTCAGGTAGTCGATCAGCCCTTGCCAGCTCGACAGCACGGGTAAGTCTTGCAAGCCGGTGCGCGCCAGCCGCCGCGCCGCCAGCGCCACAATTTTCAGCGCCGCCGCGCTGGTTTCGCCCATTCCGGCGTGATTGGCCAAAGCTGCCGGATCGGCGTTAAGCACCCCGGCCAGCCCGCCGAACCGCTTGAGCAGCGCTTTCGCCAGCGGCTTCATGTCGCGGCGCGGCACCGCCGTCATCAGCAGATATTCGATCAGTTCATAATCAGCCAGTGCCTCGGACCCGCCGTTCAGCAGCCGCGTGCGCAGCCGCGCGCGGTGTCCAGCCCCGTCATGCGCCACATCGCCCGCAGGATCGTTTTTGTCGGCCACGCGTTCCCTTCCCGGTTTGCCGCATTCCATTGCCTTTCCCGGGCGGCGCGCGCAAGGGTAGAGCAATGTCCGGACCAGACGGCCAAGAGTTTGAGGAAGCGCAAGAACTAGCCCGTGCCCCGCAGCGCCGCCGCGGCTGGTGGGCTTTGGGCGCGATCGCGGCGGTGCTGGCGGTGGTGCTGCTTGGCGCGTGGTTGGCGCGCGAGCGGATTGCGCACCGTATAATCAATGGCCGGTTGGAAGACATGGGCCTGCCGGCGACTTACAAGATCCAGAAAATCGGCACAACGCGCGAAATTTTGACCGATATCGTGATCGGCGATCCGGCGCGCCCCGACCTGACGGTGGAGCGCGCCGAGGTGCAGATCGTGCCGACCTTCGGGTTTCCGACCATCGGCCAGGTCATGCTGATCAGGCCGCGCTTGTACGGGCGGATCACGGACGGCAAACTCAGCTTCGGCTCGCTCGACAAAGTGCTGTTCGCCGCCAAAGCTGGGCCAAAAGGCTTGCCCGATCTCGACCTGTCGCTGATTGATGGACGCGCGCGGATCGATAGCGCGGCCGGACCACTAGGGCTGAAGGCCGAGGGCGCGGGGAATTTGCGCGGCGGGTTTGCAGGAACGCTGGCGGCGGTTGCGCCGGCGCTCAAACTGGGCGGATGCCTGGTCCAGCGCCTGACCGCTTATGGCAAGGTGTCGGTCAGTGCCGCCGCGCCGCAGTTTGATGGCCCGGTGCGGCTGCAAACGCTCGATTGCCCCGCCAGCCGCCTGACCGCGCGGGATGCCAGCTTGCAAATGATCGCCACGCTCAGCGCCGCGTTCGATGCCGCCACAGGCAGCTATGCGCTGGCCAGTGGCGTACTGGGCTACAGCGGCAGCCAGCTTGCCAGCGCGCATGGCACCGGGCAATTTTCGTGGGCCCAGGGCGATTTGACCCTAGGATACAAGCTCACTGGCGCGGAGCTAACGGCGGCCGGGATCAAGGCGAATGCAGTGGCGCTGGAAGGTGTCGCGCGCAGCCATGACCGGATGACCAGCTTCAGCAGTGAAGGCGCGCTCGGAGCATCCGGCGTCGCGCCCGGACATGCGCTCGAAGGGACGTTGGCGGGGTTGGAACAATCGGGCGCGGGCACTCTGTTGGCACCGCTGGCCGCACAATTGCGCAGCGCCTTGGCGCGCGAAACCCCGCGCAGCAGCTTGGCCGCAACCTTCCAGCTGCGGCAAAGCGGACAGCTGACCAGCGTGACCGTGCCCGGCGCTTTGTGGCGCGGCGGCAGCGGGGCACGGCTGGCCGCATTGTCACGGATGACGGTGACACTGGGCGGACGCGGCGGGATCATCTTGGCGGGCAATCTGGCCACCGGCGGAACCGGCATTCCGCAAATCGAGGGCCGGTTTGAGCGGCGCGGCGGCGGCGGCGCGCTCGCCTCGCTGGTGCTCGCGCCGTACCGCGCGGGCGATAGCATGGTGGCCTTGCCCGAATTGAAACTGGTGCAATTGCCCGGCGGCGCGCTGGGGTTTGCAGGGCGGGCACTGGTCACTGGGGCCTTACCCGGCGGGCGAGTCGAAAATCTGGTTTTGCCGATCGAGGGAAACTGGTCGGCTGGTGGCGGATTGGCGGCGCTGCGGCGCTGCACCCCGCTCAGCTTTGATCGGTTCAAGATCGCCAACTTGACCCTGACCGGGCAAAGCTTGACAATCTGTCCCGGCCCCGAAGGCGCAATCCTGCGCAGCGATGCGCGCGGCACCCGGGTGTCCGCTGGCAGCGCCGGGGTGGCGCTCACCGGATTGCTGGGCAGTACCGCGGTCCGGCTGCGCAGCGGAGCCGTGGGGCTGGCCTGGCCCGGTGCGCTGGTGGCGCGCACCATCGACGTTTCGCTGGGGCCGGTGAACTTGCCGACCACGCTGAAGATTGCCCAGCTCAATGCGCAACTTGGCCAGATTATCACGGGCAAGTTTGCGGGCACCGAGCTGACATTGAATGCGGTACCGCTGGATGTGCTGGATGCGGCGGGCAACTGGCGCTTTGCAAATCAGGAATTGACCGTCACCGGGGTCAGCCTGACGGTCAAAGACCGGCTGAAAGATGCGCGGTTCTATCCGCTTGTGGCGCAGGGTGCCACGCTCAGCCTGCGTTCGACCACCTTCATCGCCAACGCGCTGCTGCGCGAACCCAAGAGTGCCCGGCTGGTAACCGAGGCGCGGATCGTCCACGATCTGGATACCGCGACTGGCCATGCCGACCTGCTGGTGCCGGGGATTGTGTTCGATCAGAAGCTGCAGCCCGATACGCTAACTTACCTGAGCCAAGGTGTGATCGCATTGGCCAAAGGCACGGTTTATGGTCAGGGGCGGATTGACTGGAACCGCTCCGGCGT
>JANMBA010000001.1:0-2828 GCA_031360105.1 Novosphingobium sp. | reverse complement strand
TCCGCGAATTTCTGTTGCGCTAACCTAGCGAAACGGCGGCTCGTGGAACGCGCGCAGCTTGCGGCTGTGCAGCCGGGCGCCCTCGGCGCGGAGCAGATTGCAGGCGGTGGTCCCGATCAGCAAGTGCGAGGCGATCGCCTCGTCGTAGAACTTGTTGGCCTGCCCGGGCAGCTTGATCTCACCGTGAAGCGGCTTGTCCGAAACGCACAGGAGCGTGCCATAGGGCACCCGGAACCGATAACCTTGCGCGGCAATCGTCGCGCTTTCCATGTCGATCCCGATCGCCCGGCTCAGGCTCAGGCGTTGCGAGCTGTGCGTGTAACGGAGTTCCCAGTTGCGATCATCGGTGGTGGCGACCGTGCCGGTCCGCATCCGTTTTTTCAGGTTCGCCCCGGCATCGCCGCTGACCATCTCAGCGGCTTGCGCCAAGGCAATCTGCACTTCAGCAATCGCCGGGATCGGAATTTCGGGCGGGAGTACCGTGTCGAGCACGTGGTCATCGCGCAGATAAGCGTGCGCCAGCACATAGTCGCCGATCCGCTGGGTATCGCGCAGCCCACCGCAGTGCCCGATCATCAGCCAGGCCTCAGGGCGCAGCACCGCGAGGTGATCACAGATCGTCTTGGCGTTGCTCGGCCCGACCCCGATGTTGACCAGGGTAATCCCCGAATTGTCCGGGCGGGTCAGGTGATAAGCCGGCATCTGGTGCCGCCGCCACGCCGTATCCGAGAGCTTCTCGCGCGCGTTTGCGGTCTTTTCGGTTAGCTCAAGCCCGCCCGCGCCGGTCAGCGCAACATAGTCGTCATCGCCCAATTGCAGTGCTGCCCAATCAACGAATTCATCGACATAGCGGTGATAGTTGGTGAACAGGATGAAGCGCTGGAAGTCCTCGATCCGCGTGCCGGTATAATGCGCCAGCCGCGCCAGGCTGAAATCGGTGCGCAAGGCATCGAACAAGGACAGCGGCTGGGTGCCATCGAGCGCGGCGATTTCGGCCCCGTCGGCCAGCTCGTCGCCGATCAGCGCCAGTTCGGTGGTGGGGAAGTGCCGCGCGATGTCTTGCGGGCTGACGCTGCCCAGCCCGGTGCTGGCATCGATCACATAGGGGAAAGGGATTTCCTGCGCTGACCTGCCGACCTCGATTTCGATCGTGTAGTCTTCGCTCAGCAGCCCGAGCTGTTCCTGCAGGTAGGCCGCGAACAGCGCCGGGCGAGTCACCGTGGTCGCAAAACTGCCGCTTTGCGCCAGTCGCCCGAAGGCGCGGGTGAAGTTGTTGCCGGTCTGCTCGCCGGCATAGTGCACCCGGACTTCGGGATAGCACCAGGTACGTTTTTCGCGGCGATCGGTGGGGGGAAGGGTGCCGTGGGCTGCAAAAGCGGCAATGTCAGCTTGCAGGGTGGCCACGGCGGTATCGTAAACGCGGACCAATTCCGCGATGTATCTTTCTGTCATCTTCATCGCGGGCTTATAGCCGCGAAACGGTGACGTTTCAATTGCAGCCCCGCAACGCATACGAAAAGGGGGCGCTGCAGCGCCCCCTGATCGGTTCGGAACGGGCCGGAAGGCTTAGCCTTCAGCTTCGTTCTCAGCGGCATCGCTCGCCGCAGATTCCGCAGCCGGAGCTGCTTCTTCCTCGGTCATTTCGCCGCCGCCGCCTTCGAATTCAGACGCGGCATCGGCTGCAGCGTCATCTTCGAACATGGCCCGGATCACATCGACTCCGGCTGCCTGCTGTTCGGCTTCGTCAGGTGAACGCGCAACGTTGACCTTGACCGTCACCACCACTTCGGGGTGCAGCGTAACCTTGACTTCGGTCACGCCGATCGTCTTGATCGGGCGTTCGAGCACCACCATCGATTTGGCGATGCCCGCGCCATCGGCGTTGAGCGCATCGACGATATCGCGCACCGACACCGAACCATAAAGCTGGCCGGCGTTTGACGAGGCGCGAATCAGTACCACCGACTTGCCATCGACATTGGCCGAATGGGTCTCAGCTTCGCCGCGGCGGACCGCGTTATCAGCTTCGATCTTGCCGCGATTGGCTTCAAACAGCTTTTTGTTGGCAGCGTTGGCGCGCAGCGCCTTCTTGCTGGGCAGCAGAAAATTGCGCGCGTAACCGTCCTTGACGGAGACGACATCGCCGATTGTGCCCAGCTTCTCGATCCGTTCGAGGAGGATGATATCCATGGGTATTTTCCCCTTACTTCACAAGGTAGGGCAAGAGGCCCAGGTGACGTGCCCGCTTGATCGCCTGACCCAGCTCGCGCTGCTTCTTGGCGGAAACGGCGGTGATCCGTGACGGAACGATCTTGCCGCGTTCGGACATATAGCCCTGCAGCAACCGCGTGTCCTTGTAGTCAATGACCGGAGCGTTCTTGCCCGAAAAGGGGCAGCTCTTGCGGCGGCGGAAAAATGCGCGAGCCATGCTCAATACTCCTCGCGTTCGCGGCGCTTGGTGCGCTCACGGTCGTTCTTGCGCATCATCACGCTGGGGCCTTCTTCGTGTGTTTCGACACGGACAGTCATCCAGCGGATCACATCTTCGTTGATCCCGGTCTGGCGTTCCAGCTCGGCCACGACGCCTGCGGGGGCATCAATGTTGATCATCACGAAGTGCGCTTTGCGGTTGCGCTTGATCTTGTAAGCCAGGTTCTTGAGGCCCCAGGACTCGGTCTTGGTGACCTTGCCTTCGCCGGCTTCAACAATCTGGGTGGCGGTAGCGGCCAGCGCATCGACTTGCGCTTGGCTCAAATCCTGGCGCGCCAGGAAAACATGCTCGTACAGAGCCATGCTTGTGCCTTTCATATTTCAACCGATCGCTGGCG
>JANMBA010000468.1:0-1576 GCA_031360105.1 Novosphingobium sp. | reverse complement strand
GCCATGCGTCCCGAACAGCAAGTCGGCCTTGGTGCCCACGGCTTCGCGCAATTGCCGGGCAAAGCGTTCGCACAGCTCAAGCGCATCAAGCGACAATTGCCGGCCATCGAAGGCCGAATAAGGGCCGGCCGGGTCGAACTTAAGCGCGGTGAATCCCTGCGCCAGATACTCGGCTGCACGCACCGCGGCCAGATCAGGGTCATGATAGACGTCGCTTTGGTCGCCCGGCCGCGGATAGATGTAGGTGTATGCGCGGAGCCGCTCGTGCACTTGCCCGCCCAGCAGCTTGTAAACCGGCTGGTTCGCGGCCTTGCCGATGATGTCCCAGCAGGCCATTTCGAGCGCGCTGAGCACGCCCATCACTGTCAGATCGGGGTGCTGGGTAAAGCCGCTGGAATAAACCCGCCGCCACAGCGCCTCGATATCGTGCGGATCGCGCCCTTCGGCATAGCGTGCGAACACATCCTCGATCATCTTGGCAACCAGGTGCGGATCGAACGGCACGCAATAGGCCTCGCCGATTC
This sequence comes from Novosphingobium sp., assembly GCA_031360105.1. Lineage (GTDB taxonomy): Bacteria > Pseudomonadota > Alphaproteobacteria > Sphingomonadales > Sphingomonadaceae > Novosphingobium. Next base: position 1,052 of record JANMBA010000468.1, on the reverse strand, counting down.
CGCTGATCCCGCAGGCCGTGGTCAGCTTGACGAACACGAAATAACGCCCGCCAAAGTGCGGCGGTGGATTGCCTACCACGAAGGTCTGGATGCCAGTCAGCTTCATGCCGGATCAAATCCGTTGATCACCTTGATCTCGAGGAAATCGCGCAGACCATATTCGCCGTATTCGCGGCCGTTGCCCGACTGCTTGTAACCGCCGAACGGCGCCATATAATCTTGGCTCGCGCCATTGATGCTGACCCCGCCCGCGCGCATCTGGCGGGCCACGCGGCGCGCCCGCGCCTGATCGCCGGTTTGCACAAAGGCCGCCAGCCCATAGGGTGTGTCATTGGCAATGGCGATGGCCTCAGCTTCATCCCCGAACGGGATCATGACCAGCACCGGTCCGAACACTTCCTCCTGGGCGATGGTCGTCGCGTTATCGACATCGGCGAAGACGGTCGGCTTGACATAGTAGCCGCGATCGAAGCCGTCGCTGCGGCCCGTCCCGCCCGCAACCAGCCGCGCGCCTTCATCGATCCCGGCCTGGATCAGCCGCTGGATCTTGTCGAAATGCGCTTTGGTAACAACCGGGCCGAAGTGCGGTCCTTTGGCCATCGGATCGCCCTGCTTCACTTGCCGAGCGACCCGCGACGTGATCGCCACTGCCTCAGCGTAGACCGAACGCTCGACCAGCATTCGGGTTGGTGCGTTGCACGATTGCCCGGCGTTTTCGAAGCAATGCAGCACCCCGCGCTCCACCGCCGCCTCCAGATCGCAATCGGCAAACAGGATGTTCGCCGATTTGCCGCCGAGCTCCTGCGACACGCGCTTGACCGTGTCGGCGGCTGACTTGGCGATCTGCACGCCCGCGCGGGTCGAACCGGTGAACGAAATCATATCGACTTCGGGATGACTGGTCAGGGCATCACCGATGGCGGCACCGGTGCCATGAACCATGTTGAACACGCCCGGAGGGAAGCCTGCCTCGTTGACAAATTCGGCAAACAGCTGAGCTGACAGCGGGGCAATCTCGCTCGGTTTGAGGACCATCGTGCAGCCTGCAACCA
>JANMBA010000431.1:0-8198 GCA_031360105.1 Novosphingobium sp. | reverse complement strand
GGCCTCGACGCCTCGCCCACCACCGAGGTTCTGATCGAGGAATCATTGCTGGGCTGGAAAGAGTTCGAGATGGAGGTTGTGCGCGACCGCAACGACAACTGCATCATCATCTGCGCGATCGAGAACGTCGATCCGATGGGGGTGCATACCGGCGATTCGATCACAATCGCCCCGGCGTTGACCCTGACCGACAAGGAATACCAGATCATGCGCAACGCCAGCATCGCGGTGCTGCGCGAAATCGGGGTGGAAACGGGCGGATCGAACGTGCAGTTCGCGGTCAATCCCGCCGATGGCCGCTTGATCGTGATCAAGATGAACCCGCGCGTTTCGCGCTCGTCGGCGCTTGCCTCCAAAGCGACCGGCTTCCCGATTGCCCGCGTCGCGGCCAAGCTGGCGGTGGGTTACACGCTTGACGAGCTGACCAATGAGATCACCGGAGCGACCCCGGCGAGTTTCGAGCCAAGCATTGATTACGTCGTGACCAAAATCCCCCGGTTCGCGTTCGAGAAGTTCAAGGGCGCCGAGCCGCTGCTTTCGACTGCGATGAAATCGGTCGGCGAGGTGATGGCGATTGGCCGCAACTTCAAGGAATCGATGCAGAAGGCGCTGCGCGGGCTGGAAACCGGGCTTGACGGGTTCAACCGCGTGCTGGCGCTCGAAGGTGCCGGGCATGACGAGATCACCGCCGCGCTTTCGCGCCAGACGCCGGACCGGGTGCTGATCATCGCGCAGGCGTTTCGCGAAGGCTTCACGCTCGATGAAGTGAACGCGATCACGCACTTCGATCCGTGGTTTCTGCGCCACATCGCCGAAATCATCGCTGAAGAAGCCGTGATCATGCGCGACGGCTTGCCGAACGATGCGGCCAGGTTGCGGCGCCTGAAAGCGATGGGTTTTTCGGACAGGCGGCTCGCGATTCTGGCGGTGCGCGGCATCGGCGTGGCGGGCGGAATGGGCGAGACGAGTGCCAAACGCTCTGGGCTGCTGCACGATGCCTTGCGCGCGATGGCCGGGGCCACCACCGAAGATGAAGTGCGCGCGCTGCGGACCAAGCTGGGGGTGCACCCGGTGTTCAAGCGGATCGATAGCTGCGCCGCCGAATTCGAGGCGGTGACGCCGTATATGTATTCAACCTATGAGGCCCCGCTGTTCGGTGCGCCCGAGTGCGAAGCCCGGCCCAGTGAGCGCCGCAAGATCGTGATCCTGGGCGGCGGACCCAACCGGATCGGGCAAGGGATCGAGTTCGATTACTGCTGCTGCCACGCCTGCTATGCGCTGGAAGAAGCCGGGTTCGAGACGATCATGATCAACTGCAACCCCGAAACGGTCAGCACCGATTACGACACCTCGGACCGGCTGTACTTCGAGCCGTTGACCGCCGAAGACGTGCTCGAAATCCTGCGGGTCGAGCAGCAGAACGGCGAGCTGGTCGGCGTGATCGTGCAGTTTGGCGGGCAGACCCCGCTCAGCCTGGCGCAAGCGCTGGAGGATGCCGGAATTCCGATCCTGGGCACGTCGCCCGATGCGATTGATCTGGCCGAGGACCGCGAGCGGTTTGCCAAGCTGGTCAATGATCTGGGGCTCAAGCAGCCGCTGAACGGGATCGCCCGCAGCCGTGATGAAGCCGTCGCGGTGGCCAACCGGATCGGCTATCCGGTGCTGATGCGGCCAAGTTATGTGCTGGGCGGGCGCGCGATGGAAATCGTCGATAGTCAGGCGCAGCTCGACAATTACATCGCCACCGCCGTCTCGGTTTCAGGCGATAGCCCGGTGCTGATCGACCAGTATCTGCGCGATGCGATCGAATGCGATGTCGATGCGCTGTGCGATGGCGAACAGGTGGTGGTCGCGGGCGTGATGCAGCATATCGAGGAAGCCGGGATCCATTCCGGTGACAGCGCCTGCACCCTGCCGCCGTACAGCCTTTCGCCAGAAATCATCGCCGAGATGGAGCGTCAGGCTGAAGCACTGGCATTGGCGTTGGGGGTCAAGGGCCTGATGAATATCCAGTTCGCGATCAAAGGCACGGACGTTTATCTGATCGAGGTCAATCCGCGCGCCAGCCGGACGGTGCCGTTTGTCGCCAAGGCGATCGGCCAGCCGGTTGCCAAGGTGGCCGCGCGGGTAATGGCTGGCGAGAAACTGTCCACCTTCCCGCCGTTCAAGCGAACCTTCGATTACATGGCAGTCAAGGAGGCGGTGTTCCCGTTTGCGCGGTTCGCCGGAGTCGATCCGGTGCTTTCGCCCGAAATGAAATCGACCGGCGAAGTGATGGGGATTGATGCCACGTTCCCGATTGCCTTTGCCAAATCGCAGCTGGGCGCGGGCACCCGGCTGCCGGCCGGCGGCATTGCATTCGTTTCGGTCAAGGACAGCGACAAGCCGGTGATCCTGCCGGCCGTGCGCCAGTTGATCGAGCAGGGCTTCACCGTGATCGCGACCGGCGGCACGCAGCGCTATCTGGCCGAGGCCGGGTTGCCGGTCGAACTGGTCAACAAAGTGGCCGAGGGCCGCCCGCATATCGTCGACAAGATCATCGACGGCGATATCGCGCTGATTTTCAACACTACTGAAGGCTGGCAGAGTCTGAAAGACTCGCAATCGATCCGCGGATCGGCGCTGACGGGCAAGGTGCCGTATTACACCACGGCGGCGGCATCAGTGGCCGCGGCGCAGGCAATTACCGCCTTAAACGGCGCAAAGCTTGAAGTGCGCTCGTTGCAGGATTATTATAGCAGCTGAACAATCGCGTTTACCCGACATCGCGACTGGCCTGAACCCTTGCCGTAGCGGCGCGGGGCGGAGGCCCAGTCGCTGCAAAGGGGAGGCGACAGGAGGAAAGTCGAAGATGGCAATTGTCGAAAAGCTGCCGATGCTGGCCGAAGGCTATGAACGCCTGATTGCCGAGCTGAAGGCGCTGCGCGAAGAGCGGCCCCGGATCGTCGATGCGATCGAGGAAGCCCGCGCGCATGGCGATTTGTCCGAAAACGCTGAATACCATGCGGCTAAGGAACGTCAGGGCCAGGTTGAGATGATGGTGTCCGACCTGGAGGACAAGGTCAGCCGTTCGCAGATCGTCGATCCGACCACGCTGTCGAGCGACAAGATCATCTTTGGCGCGACCGTCAGCCTGCTCGACGATGATGACAAGCCAGTGAAATATCAGATCGTCGGGCCGTATGAGGCCGACGCCAAGATCGGCCGGATCAGCTACAATTCACCGTTAGGCAAAGCGCTGATCGGACGTCGCGCCGGGGATGAAATCGAAGTGACCGTGCCAGCGGGCGACAAGTTCTATGCGGTCAAGAAGATCGAGTTCGTTTGATCTAACGGCGTCCCGGACTTGATCCGGGACGACGATGACCTACCGCTTCAGCATATCGGGCATCAGCAGGCGGTGCAGGTGCACTACGACATACTTCATCTCGGCATCATCAATCGTGCGCCGCGCCGCGCCGCGCCAGGCTTCCTCAGCGCTGGCGTAATCGGGATAGACCCCGACAAAATCCATTTGGTCAAGATCGCTGAATTCCAGCGTCTGCGGATCGGTAACCCGGCCGCCGATTACCAAGTGCAGTTTCTGATCGCTCATCACGCATACCCCGGGGAGGTTCGTTTGCGCGCCCTTAGTCAGCCCACGAGCGGCGCGCAAGCCGGGAAAGCGGCTTATTTGCGCAGGCGCGCGGCGAACTTCAGGGCCTCTCCAGCCAGCCGCATACCGCTCGTGCGCGCGTTTTTGCCCGCACTGGCTGCGCGATGGCGGAGCGGCGCAGTGGTTTCGTCCAACTTTGCCAGGCTTTCATGCGCGGCTTCGCCAGCGGCATCGCGGGCGTGCTTGCTGAACGCGAGGCCCAATTCCGCCGCAACTGTCGCCGCGCCCAGTGCACGCCGTCCGGTCTTGCTAACGAATCTACGCGGCAGCAGCGCGGCGAACAGCGCGCCGGCCCCAAGCGCGGCGGCCATGGCCAGCCAGGGGTATTCTTTCGCCAGCGAACGATAGTCCTCTGGCGGCCAGGCATCGGCGAGCGGCTCAATCCGCCGTTTGGCGGGCAGCTGGTCGCTGTCGCGCTTAAGCCGGTCTTGCGATGCGGCAATGCGTTTGGCCACCCGGGCACGGCTGGGATCGGTCTTGCTCATTGCGATTTACTCCTCGTCGGGCCAGTCATTGCGCTCATCGGTCTGGTTAGTTTCAGGCGAGTGACCGAACATACGGCCCAGCAATTTGCTCAATTGGTTTCGAAACAACCAAATCAGCAGCAGCCCAAAGGTTCCCGCCACAATTGGTTTGTTTTCGCGCGCAACCGCAATCCCGGTGGCGACCGCCTCGTCGGCTTGCTGGATTGCGCTATCCTTGATCCGGCCACCGATCCCCCGCGCGGACAAATCGGCTTTAACTTGCGAGAGCCCGCCATCGACCAGCCGTCGCGCGGCGCTGCGCTGGGCACGATCTTTGCTGAGACGGCGTTCGGCCTCATTCATGGCGCAGGATCTTCGCGCTCAAGTGCCGCCGTCATGCGGCTCCAGCGTTTGGTGAGGGCCAACCCGGCAAGCCCAGCCAGAACGAGCAGCAGCACAACCATCACAGCGGTAGCGGCGAGCATCCCGATCAGCGCCCCAAGCGCAATCAACAGCCCGATCACTCCCACCATCAATGCAAAGAACACCAGCGCGAGCGCCAATGCGCCCCACCCGGCCATGCCCTTGACCCCGGCCCCGGCGACCACAGCCCGAGACTTTTGATAGGCCAGCTCGGCTTCGAGCAAGGTTCGGCCGTCAGCAACCAGATGCTTCACATCGTCCACCAACGACCGCTCAGCAGCGGTGCCAGGGTCTGGTTTAATCAGGGGCGGTTGGGCGTCATCCATAGCAGGCAGACAAGACGCATTGGTGCGCGCCGTGTCAATCCGCGTGCATCAATCCTCTGACGATCCGCCTCGGAACAGGCGCGCCAGGAAAAACCCGGCAACCGCCGCAATACCGACCGCCAAGCCAGGACTTTTGCGCACAAATTGCTTGGCGTCTTCACCCAGTTCGCCCAACTCTTTGGAATCGATCTTGGCGGCGGTTTCCTGCATCGAACGGGCGGCTGTGCGGGCATAGTCGCCGTACCGGGTGCCAAGCTTGGCATCGATGGTCCCGGCATTTTCCGAAACGATCTTGCCCAGATTGGCGATTGCATCGCTCGTGCGGGCCTTGCCATCTTTCGCCAATTCGCCAGCCTTGCCCTTGGCTTGGTCAGCCATGACCTTGGCTTCCTCCACCCAGTCACCGCTCTTGGCGGCGAGCTGTTCACGGTAAGCACCGGCCTTGGCTTGGGCCTCTTGGCCGAGCGCGGTGGCACCGGCGCGGGCTTCTTCAATCGCCTTGCTAAACTTGGCTTTGGCATCGGCCGGCGCAGCTTTGGCGGCAGCGGGCTTACGCGCCGCAGGGGTGCGGGCAGCGGCAGGTTTTTTCGCCGGAGCGGCCTTTTTGGAGGCGGCGGACTTGGCAGGGGTTTCGGCCATATGGGTACCCTTTGTTGGACAAGCCCGCGGGATGGGGCGTTTCAGACTATGTGGACATCAATCCCGCAGCGTTCAAGTGGTTCCCGCAATCCGCTAGATTGCGCCGCAATACTGCAATGCAACTTGCAGCCGCGCGGTGCGCTGCTAAGGCGGCGCGCGTCTGATTGCACCGGCGCAAGCCTAGCCGAACGAGGACCAGCATGACCACGATCATCGATATCCACGCCCGCGAAATCCTGGATAGCCGGGGCAACCCGACGGTCGAAGTGGACGTATTGCTCGACGATGGCAGCTTTGGCCGCGCAGCGGTGCCATCGGGTGCTTCAACCGGGGCGCACGAGGCGGTCGAATTGCGCGATGGCGATCCGGCGCGCTATCTGGGCAAGGGCGTGCTGAAGGCAGTCGAAGCCGTCAACGGTGAGATTACCGACGCCATTCTGGGGCTCGATGCCGAAGACCAGCGCGATATCGATACGGTGATGATCGAACTCGACGGCACTGAGAACAAGGCGCGGCTGGGCGCGAATGCCATTCTGGGCACCAGCATGGCGGTGGCCAAGGCCGCAGCTGATGCGCGCGGTTTGCCGCTCTATTCCTATATCGGCGGGATATCTGCGCACCTTTTGCCGGTGCCGATGATGAACATAATCAACGGCGGCGAACATGCCGATAACCCGATCGACTTTCAGGAATTCATGATCGTGCCGGTCGGCGCGCCCAGCTTGGCTGAGGCCGTGCGGTGGGGGGCAGAAGTATTCCACACGCTCAAGCAGGGCCTGCATGAAAAGGGCTTGGCAACTGCGGTTGGCGATGAAGGCGGCTTTGCGCCGAACCTGTCGAGCAGCCGCGCGGCGCTCGATTTCATCATGGAATCGATCATCAAGGCTGGGTTCAAGCCAGGCACCGAAATGGCACTGGCGCTCGACTGCGCGGCGACTGAATTCTTCAAGCATGGCAAATACGAAATTAGCGGCGAAGGGCTGTCATTGAGCCCGGCCGAAATGGCCGAATACCTGGCATCCTTGGCCAAGGATTACCCGATCCGGTCGATCGAAGACGGGATGGGCGAAGACGATTTCGCAGGCTGGAAAGCGCTGACCGATCTGATCGGCGACAAGGTCCAGCTGGTCGGGGACGATTTGTTCGTGACCAACCCTCAGCGGATTAAAATGGGCATTGACAAAGGCCTGGCCAATTCGGTGTTGATCAAGGTCAACCAGATCGGCTCGCTATCCGAAACGCTCGATGCGGTCAGCATCGCGCAGCGCGCGGGCTATACCGCGGTGATGAGCCATCGTTCGGGCGAGACCGAGGACACCACAATTGCGGATCTGGCGGTGGCAACCAATTGCGGGCAGATCAAGACCGGCAGTCTGGCCCGGTCGGACCGGCTCGCCAAGTATAACCAGTTGCTCCGGATCGAAGAAGAGCTGGGCGATGCGGCGCGCTATGCCGGGACCGGGGCATTCGGGCGGCTCGCCTGAACCTCAATCCCTGAGCTGCAAAGGGCGGTATAACCACCGCAACAGGCAGCTGAACCACCGCACCAGGCAGCTGAGCAGGCAGCGCGCCAGCTACCATTCGTCGATCGCCGGAACATACGCTTCAGCGGGATGGAAGCGGATGATCGGAGCGTGCCGCCGGATCATTTCTTGCAGCAAACCCAGCGCCAGCGACTGCGCACCGGGCCAGTTCATCGCGGCAGCGAACTGGCCGCGTTCATCCTCTCTTGCGGACATCAACTAATACCCCCATGCTTCAGCATAAGCCGCGCATAGACCGGCACAAGCACGCGGTTGGTGCAACTAACCGGCGGGTCGAGTCGAGGCGGCGGGAGAGACGATGCCTGATTTTCCAAGCCATCCGGCGGATATTACCGCCGCTTGGCTAACCCAGCGGCTCAGCGCTGTCGGCGTCATCGACGGCGGCGCCATTACCGCGATCCGCTGGGAGCCAATCGGCACCGGTCAGGTTGGCGATAGCGCGCGGCTACACCTGACTTACGACAGCGAGGGCGCTGGTCCGGCCAGTGTTGTGGGCAAGTTTCCCGCCGCCGACCAGACCAGCCGGGCGACCGCCACGGCCTTCGGGCTGTACCGCAAGGAAGTGGGCTTCTACCGCGAGCTGCACCACGTGCTCGATGTTCGCGTCCCGATCCCGCACGTGGCCGAAAGCGACGAAGAGGGCGCTGATTTCATCCTGATCTTCGAAGACCTGCTGCCCGAGCGGGGCGGCAATCAGCTGCATGGCTGCACGCTGGACGATGCCCGCGCCGCCGTGTGCCAGGCCGCCGCGTTGCACGCGCCAAGCTGGAACAACCAGGCGGTGATCGGGGCCGATTGGCTGAAGGTGAAACCCGAGTCCATCGCAATGATCAAAGCGCTTTACGCCAATGCGCAGACCACGTTTGCGGAGCGTTATTCGGACCTGCTGGAGCCTGAATATATGGCGGTGTGCGCCGGGTTGGACCAGCTGCACGACCTGTGGATCGGCCGCGATTCGGGGGTAAAATGCCTGATCCACGGCGATTTCCGGCTCGACAACATGCTGTTTGGAATCCACGCTGGCAGCGAAGCAATTGCAGTGCTCGATTGGCAAACTGTGGCGGTTGGCAACGCGCTGACCGACCTTGGCTATTTCATGGGCTGCGGGATTGGCCCTGATTTGCGCCGGGCGCATGAAACCGAGCTG
>JANMBA010000418.1:0-2559 GCA_031360105.1 Novosphingobium sp. | reverse complement strand
GATCAGGAAATATGGCGTGCGGCGCCCCCAGCGTCCGCCGGTGCGGTCGCTCATCACCCCGATGATCGGCTGGACGATCAGCCCGGTTAACGGACCGGCAATCCCCAGCCACGAAAAATTCGCTTCTTTCGCGCCAAGATAACCCCAGATCGGGCCCATATTGGCCTGCTGCAAACCGAAGCTGAATTGCAACCCCAGGAAGCCCAAATTCATCTCGAGGATGCGCAGCAGCGACAGGCGTGGACGCTGAATTCCCATGGCTCTCTCCCCGATGCCTGCTGTGGCGTTCGCTGCAGCCATTGCACAGCTTTGCACGCGGAACAACAATCGATTGCAATAAATCCGCAATCGTATGTTCAGACGTCGGCCTCCAGCGCCAGCAGCGCAAATGTCGCCAACCAATGCTCGCCCATGTAATCGCACGCCACATGCGGCAGCGCCGCAGCCAGATGCACGGCGGCGGTGTGGCGCGCTATTGCCGCCGCTTTGTGGGTCGCGGGAAGGGCTTGGGCGAGCTCGCGCCAGCACCACGCGCGGCTGAAATTCAGCCCATCGAGATGCGCGATCTTGCCGTCGCTGCGGTCCGAAACTATGGCCGGGGTGAACAGCGTTGCGGGTGCGCCAGCTGCGCTCTCCGGCAGGAACTGGCCAAACCAACCCGCAAAGTCTGCGCCCAATACCCGGCTCATCAGCAAGGCTTCACACAAAGCCGGCGAGAGAAATTCGTCACCGCCAGGCTCCCACGCCTGGCACGCGCGATCACCAATGTACCAATCATTCGCCCGGGCTTCGATCAGCCCCGCCCATGCCGCATCATGCTGCACCATTTCGCCATGCAGCATAAGCGCCCAGGCCCAGCCGTAAGGCCGCTCGAACCCGCGCGCCGAAGGCCGGGCGAGGTATGCAGTCTCCACCGCAAAATTGGCCACGGTCAACAGTTTCGCGGCGCGCGCCCGCACCATCGCTGCCTCGGGCAAATCGGGGAACAGCCGCGCCAACCGCAGCACTTGCCACCAGCCATGGACGCAGCTGTGCCAATCGAAGCTGCCGTGAAAAATCGGATGCAGCACGGCAGGTGTCTGTGCGTCACCCGGCTCATCAAGCACGTGATCGAGCTTATGCGGATATTCGCGGCCCAGATGGCCCAGGGTGAGCGTCAGGAACCGCGCTGCAATGTCCGCAGTCAGCCCGCTCATCGGAACGCTGCCCAATACAACAGCGCAATGTTGAACCCCAGCAGCGGCAGCGCGGTCGGCACTTGGATCTTGACCACGGCATTGCGGTCCTGAAGTTCGAGCAGCGCGGCCGGGACGATGTTGAAATTGGCGGCCATCGGGGTCATCAACGTGCCGCAGAACCCGCACAGCATTCCGACGGCGGCGACCACCGCCGGATCGCCGTGATACTGCTGGATCAACAGCGGCACGCCAATCGCGGCGGCCATCACTGGAAAGGCAGCAAAAGCATTGCCCATTACCATCGTGAACAGCGCCATGCCGAGGCCATAAGCCGCAACTGCGCCCAAGCGCGAGCCATCGGAGATCACCCAGCTCATTATGCCGCCGACCACTTTGCCCAGCCCGGCGAGCGCGAACACCGCACCCAGACTGGCGAGCATCTGCGGCAGGATCGCCGCCCAGCCGACCGCATCTAGCAAACGCCGACCTTCTTCCAGCGCCGCCACCGGCCGCTCGCGCAGCCAGATCAAGCCGCCGGTCAGCGCCAACAATGCGCCCAAGGCCAGACTGACCAGCGTGACCTGTTTGGGATCAATCAGCCACGGCACTCCCTTGAACAGCAACGTCCCCGCCAGCGCGGTGACCGGGATCACCAGCGTCAGCAGGAACAAGCGGTTGCCGTGCTGCGCCGCGCGCGCCTGGCGTGCGGTCGGCTCGTCTGACATACCGCTGCGCCCCAGTCCGCCCAGCGCCGCCACCCCGACCAGTGCGATCACCAGCAGCCCATTGCCCAGATCGCTCAGCCGGTCGCCCGCGAGCATCGACAGCGCCAGCAGGCCCCAAAAGCCCCCATTGACCCAGCGCTTGCGGTTGCTGGCATCACGCGCTGACAGGACCGCCGCCGCCGCGAACACCAGCCCGGCGACAATGTAAACCTGCGCCAGCCCGATCATGCGCGCCGCCGCTCAAAGCGCCACAGCCGCAGCCCGTGAATCGCAAAGGCCGCAATCGCGGTCGGGATCGCCCAGATCGATAGGTCGAACGGCGTCAGCACGATGCCCTGCTGTTCAAGAAACCCCTTCATCAGCAGGATTGAACCGATCGCGATGAATATATCCTCGCCGAAGAACAGCCCGACATTGTCAGTCGCCGCGGCCATCGCCTTGACCCGGTCGGCATCGGCTTGGTCCACCGGTTGCGCCGCCGCTTCAGCCATTGGCGCGAGTAGCGGGCGCACGGTTTGCGCGTGCCCCGCTATCGAAGTCAGCCCCAATGCTGCGGTTATCTGGCGCAGCATAAGATAGCCGATCAGCAGCCGCGGCAGGGTCGCGCCCTTCATCCCCGCGACCAGACTGCGCGCGCGTTCCTGCAACCCGTGCCG
>JANMBA010000413.1:0-3836 GCA_031360105.1 Novosphingobium sp. | reverse complement strand
GCGAAGACTAGCCGGCATGGCAATCCGCCGCCTTCCCCCCCTGCGCGCCATCGAAGCGTTTGTCCGGATCGTCCGGATGGGCAGCGCGCGCGCCGCCGCTGACGAGCTGGGGCTGAGCCCATCAGCCTTGTCGCGGCGTGTAGCGGCGCTGGAGGAATTTATCGGCAAGCGGCTGTTCACCCGCCAGCATCAGGCGATGAAGCTGACCGACGATGGCACCGCGTTTTACGAGGCAGTCAGTTTGCGGTTCGACGAACTGGCGGCGGCGGTCGAGGGTCAGGTTGAGGATTCCAAGGTGCTGCGCCTGCATCTGGGGGTGTTGCCGCTGTTCGGCACCCAGCGGCTGTTCCCGCGCTTGCCCGAACTGCGCAAACAGCATCCACGTCTGCACATCGATTTTGACACCGCCCCGCACCCCGAAGCCCGGGTTGGCGATACGCTCGATGCGGCAGTTGTGCTGGCCAAGCAGCCTGACCCGGCGTTTCACGCGGTGCGGCTCGATCACAATCTGGTCTATGCTTTCACCTCCAAGGCGGTGGCTGAAGAAGTGGGCAGCACCCCGCAAGCCGATATCCTGTCGCGCCAGACCTTCCTGATCCACACCGAACTGCCCGACAGTTTCGTCGCGTGGAAACAAGCGCTGGGCATGGCCAAGCTGACCCCGGCGGCAATCGATCATATGGATTCGGGCCAGTTGATCCTTGAAGCCGCAGCCAACGGCCTGGGCATCGCGATCATGCACGACGATCACTTCCACCGCAGCCATGACAACCGGCTGGCCAAGCTGTTTGAAATCAAGGTGGAGAGTCCCTACTCGTACTGGTTCATTTGCCGCCCGCACGCGCTCGAACTGCGCAGCGTGCGGATCTTCCACGATTGGATCGCGGGGGCTGGGCTGTAATCAGGCGGCGAGCGCCAGTCCTCCGGGCTCGTCGTCGTTGGCCGTTTTCCGCTCCGCCGGGCGCGCCCGGCGCTGTCGCCGCGCACGACCGCGAGCCTTGATCGCACCGCTCAACCCGGAAGCGCGCAGTGCAACATACGCCGAACCCAGCCCGAGCAGCGCTTCAGCCAAAGTGGCAATCTCGAAGGTGGCGAACCACGCTGCCATCTCTGGCAGGACCATCGCCAGGAACATCGGCTCGTCGCCCTGCAGCGCCCAAATTGCGGCGAACAGGAACAGCGCAATTGAAATGGCGATAATAGTCTTGGCTCGGCTGACATTTGCCCGAACCTTCGCGAATAGGTTCAGGGCCTGCGCGACGATCCATTGGCTGAACGGAAGGTCGGGCCAGATCATCGCCGCGATCATTGCCGTGCCGACAAGCAGCAAGAGTTGAAGCATGCTGAATTCCCCCACTAGAGAGATTTAATGTAAGGTTGATCGCACGGACAGCAAGCTGAGCAGCATTGTTTTCCTACTTGGCGAAAGTGGCTTACCGAAACCAAAGCTCGCCCAATTCGCCAGCACCGTGCCCATTTTGGACGACAAAGCCGTGTCGCGAAATTCCGTAACACCTTGAAATTGCGTAACTCCGCCTCCACAATCGCAGAATTTGAGTGCTGGCTCAGCCACCTGTTGTCTGCTTTTAGCAGCGCTTGTTGCGGTTTGAGCATGGTCTAGGCCGCCTTGTGCATGAGTGCTGGCGTTGCTGGCTGGCATTGGGCAGCATCAGTCCATGAAACGCCGATTCGTTCTCGCCGCCCTGCCCGCCACTCTGCTCGCGCTAACCGGCGCGACCAAGGCCAAGAAGACGCTGCCCCCTCCCCCGCCGCTGGGCGACACCGTGCTGGTCGAAATGGTCACTGCGCAAGGCACGATTGTGGTGGAACTCGATCACAAGCACGCTCCGATCACGACCGAAAACTTCATGCGTTACGTCGATAGCGGGCGGTACAACGGCATGGCGTTTTACCGGGCGATGCATCTCAAATGGGGGACCGAGCCCAACGGCGTGCTGCAGGGCGGGCTCAACCAAACTCCGCAAAAATTGATGAAACCAGTCGCGCATGAGCCGACCACCGTCACCGGACTGACGCACAAGGCCGGAACGCTGTCGATGGCGCGCAATGCGCCGGGAACAGCGATGGCTGATTTTTCAATCTTGCTGTCAGACTTGCCGTCATTCGATGCCAATCCGAACGGTGCCGACGCCGAAGCGCGGGCGGGCTACGCCGCCTTTGGCCATGTGGTCAGCGGGATGGACGTGGTGCGGCGGATTTACGATGCCCCGCGCTCACCCACCAAAGGCGTCGGGTTCATGAAGGGCGAGATGCTCGACCCGCAAGTCAAGGTTCCCAAAGTGCGGCGGGCGGCGGCACCCCAATCCTCCCCCGATGGGGGAGGTGGCAGCGCGCAGCGCTGACGGTGGGGGCTTGTGCTCAAGGGGATCGATGCTCCCCCTCCGACGCGCCTGCGGCGCGCCACCTCCCCCAGCGGGGGGAGTTATCACTTTGACAAAACATGACGCAACTGCTAGTGCCTCTGATCGCCAGGCCGGTGCTCAGATTGTGATCCAAGAGGATGCTCTAGAAAGGGCAGCCGTCCTGGTTTCCACGTATCACTCGGAATTTGACGATCCGCGTAGTGTTGCGCTCGCCATTCTCGCGACCATTCTTCAGTTGGAGGATCGCCATGGAACAGCGGATACGCGCCATTTAACCGGTCCATTTCCCCTAAAGATTCCAGCGCCAGCATTCCGAGATGGCTAAGCTGACACAATCGCCTTTCAAGCCGAGGCAGATTGTCTGCCCTGAAGGGCTTTTCAGGCGACCGCTGGTGCATTGCGGCAGCTTCGATCTGTTGTTGTTTCGAGCGAACTCGAAAGCCCCATACGCCATGGAAACATTGGTTTCGGTCTAATTTGACCTCCTGCGCAAGTGTCAGAAATGTTCTCACGGCCTGAGCTGCCGGAGCATTCTGCATGTCTTTGGCGAAGCTAGACAGGGTATCGAGTTTCGCACCAATCGGCTTGTCATTGAACAGTCGCGCCCGAAGCAAGGGCTCGATGCCGAGAACCGCCGTCAGCAGGTTTTCGACGAACATTTCCACCTGTCCCCACAGCACCGCAATGCGCCCTAGTTGTGCGTGCTGGGTATGTGTTAATGGGGAGTAGAATGCCGGAACGTCTTGCTGCTTTGGATTATTCACCATGCCCACCCACCTCGAAGAAACTGACCGGACACGTAAGCAGCACGCTCCTTCAAAAGAGTCCATCGAAGCAATCGAGTTGCGCCCCGATGGGGAAGATAGGTTCCGCGCTGCAGTGCGCGCCGCCGCCAAGAGCGGGCCGCTGCACAGGCCGTCTAAGGGTTGATCTTTCTGGCGTGGGCGCTTTGGTCCGTGGTGCAGCTTACGCCCGGACGGCAGCACCTTCACGATCAGTCCGCCGATAGGTGAGGCGCTTGCCGACGATCCCGGAAATCGACTTCACCATGCGCTCGCGGTCGGTCACGCCTAGCGCTTCGCGGTTGTTATAGCGGAAGTCGAACTCGGCCAGATAGCGCTTCAAATGCTCTCCGCTGACATGGTGATAGGTGCCGATGATGCCGCGCTTGAGGATCGAGAAATAGCCTTCAATCGTGTTGGTATGAGCGTCCCCGCGCACGTATTCGCCGATGCTGTGATTGACGACTTGATGGCTGGCAAACATCGGGCCGACGATGCGATACTGGCCTTCGCCATCGGTCATAAGGTGCGTGTTGCCAATGTCTGCAAGCTGTTCGTCCAGCACCGGGCGCAGGTTCTTGGCGCTGATATTCTCCATGTGGCGCGAGCGGACTTGGCCGCCGCGCTCAACCAGCGAGAACACCATTTCCTTGCCGGTGCCGCCGATGTT
>JANMBA010000402.1:0-7351 GCA_031360105.1 Novosphingobium sp. | reverse complement strand
AACGGGCCGATCGACACCGGCTTGGCGAGATAGCCTTCGGCGCCGGCGTCGCGGATGCGTTCCTCGTCGCCTTTGCCCGCATAGGCCGTCACTGCGAGCACTGGAATGGCGCGCAGCAGGCTGTCTTTTTTGGCGGCTTCGATCAGGTCGAGCCCCGAAACATTGGGCAGCTGGATATCCATGATGATCAGGTTGGGAACGAACTGCCGCGCGGCGTCGAGCGCGAGCATTCCGTCGGCGCACGGCTCGACCGCGTAGCCCTGGCTTTTCAGCACATCGCAGAACAGCTTGCGATTGAGGTCGTTGTCCTCGACAACAAGGATGCGTTTTGCCATTGCGCGGTCTTACGCACTATCGGTGAGACTGACAATTCTTCGCGAAACCAAATCCCCCGCGCCAGATGCGGCCGCCCTCGCGCTCGGCGCGCTCGGCTGGGTGCTGAGCGACGGACCGCGCGCCGAGCGCTTGCTCAGCCTGACCGGGCTGACTGCTGACGAATTGCGCGCCGGGCTTGGCGATCCGGCCTTGCTGGGCGCGGTGCTCGAATTCCTCTGCGCGCATGAGCCCGATCTGGTTGCTGCTGCCGAAGCCTTGAATGTAACCCCGGCGCAATTGGCCGCAGCGCGCGAAAGTCTGACCGCATGAGCAAGCCCCTGATCATCAGCGATTGTGACGAGGTGCTGCTGCACATGATCGTGCCGTTTGGCCAATGGCTGGACGAAACGCAGGACGTTTCCTTCAAGCTGATCGGCAACGACTTTTCTAACGCGATCCGTGATAAGGCGAGCGGTGAGCCGGTCGAACCAGCCGAAATCTGGCGGTTGCTCGGCGCGTTCTTCGATGGCGAAATGCACCGCCAGACGCCGATCGCTGGCGCAATCGAAGCGATGAATCGGCTGAAAGGCCAAGCCGACGTGGTGGTCCTCACCAATCTGGCCGACCGCCACAATGCCGCCCGCACCCGCCAGCTGGCCGATCACGGGCTCGATGTCCGGGTGTTCACCAACCAGGGCCCCAAAGGTCCGGCGCTGGCCGCGATCATGGCCGAGTATCAGCCCAGCAACGCGGTGTTTATCGATGATCTGGCGCAGCATATCGGCTCGGCGGCCGAACTGGTGCCCGAGCTGGACCGGCTGCACTTGTGCGGCGAACCAACGCTGGCGCCGCATATCACTTGCGCGTTCAAAGCCGGGCACGCGCACGCGCGGATTGATACGTGGGACCACGCCTTGCCGTGGCTGCTGAACCGCATCGAAGGAGACAAGCAATGAGCATCGACGCAAAACTGGCCGAGCTTGGCCTGACCCTGCCCGCCGCCGCCGCACCAGTGGCGGCTTATGTCCCGGTGGTGATCGCGGGCGGCTTTGCTTACGTTTCGGGGCAAGTGTCGTTCGTCGATGGGGTGCTGGTCAAGGGCCGGCTGGGCGATGACGTGTCGCTGGAACAAGGCATCGCGGCGGCACACGGCTGCGGGATGATGATCCTGGCGCAGCTTAAAGCAGCGTTGGGCTCGCTCGACCGGGTTGAACGCGTGGTCAAATTGGGCGCCTTCGTCAATTGCACCGCCGATTTCACCGATCAGCCCAAGGTTGCCAACGGCGCGTCCGAACTGATGGTCGCGGTGTTCGGCGAGGCTGGCAAGCATGCGCGCGCTGCGGTTGGCGCGCCCAGCCTGCCGCTGGGCGTGGCGGTGGAAGTGGACGCGATCGTTGCTGTTCGCCCCGCTTGAACGCTGGCGTTCGCCGCCGCCCCGACCCGATAAGGTCGCGTGGCTGGGGCAGTGGGAATATGCCCATCGCGGACTGCATGGTGCGGGCGTTCCGGAAAATTCGCTCAGCGCTTTTGCTGCAGCCAAGGCGCGTGGACTGGGGATCGAATGCGATGTTCAACGCACCCGTGAAGGACAGGCGGCGGTGTTCCACGATGCCACACTTGACCGGCTGACCGGTGAGCACGGGCCGCTGGCCGCGCATACTGCCGCCGAACTCGGCCGGATTGTGCTGACGGGCAGCAGCGATACCATTCCAACCCTGCGGCAGGTGCTCGAACAGCTCGGCGGAACGGTTCCGGTGCTGATCGAGATCAAATCGAAGCGCGACGATGGCACGCGGAGCCGCGCGCTGTGCCTCGCGGTGCGGCGCGCGCTCGAAGGCTATCTTGGTCCGCACGCGGTGATGAGCTTTGATCCGCGCGTGATCCACTGGTTCGCGGTCCATTCAGCGCTGACCTTGCGCGGGCTGGTGGTGACCGAGGAACATGGCAAGACCTTGCCCGCAATGGTCAAGCGGCGGCTCGCGCTGTGGCATGCCCGCCCCGATTTTCTGGCTTACGATATTCGCGATCTGCCTAGCCGCTTTGCCGCCGGGCAGCGCAAGCGCGGTTTGCCGGTGTTGACCTGGACCGTGCGCGACACCGAGCAGCGCGCGCGCGCGGCGCAATATGCCGACGCGCCGATTGCCGAAGGGGCCGGCGCGGTGTGATCGAGGCGCGGGTTGGCACCTCGGTCGGTGAACTGCCGGCCGCCGAATGGGATGCGCTGGCGGGCGGCAATCCGTTTATGCGCCACGCATTTCTGTCAGCTATGGAGGATTCGGGCAGCGTTGGCCCGGGCACCGGCTGGTCACCCGCTCCGGTCACTATTGCGGCGGGCGATGGCCGCCTGATCGCCGCGCTGCCGGCCTATCTCAAGGCGCACAGCCAGGGTGAATATGTGTTCGATCACGCCTGGGCCGATGCCTGGCAGCGCGCCGGGGGCGACTATTATCCCAAGTTGCAGATCGCTGCGCCGTTCACCCCGGCAACCGGACCGCGGCTGCTGCTGGCCGATCCCGCGCTGGCCGGGCCGCTGCTGCGCGCCGCCGAACAATTATGTGAAGCGAACAACCTGTCGTCGGCTCATGCCACCTTCGTTGCCCCTGACCAGCTGCCATTGTTCGAAGCGGCTGGGTGGCTGCTGCGCAGCGACATCCAGTTTCACTGGGAGAATCGCAGCTATACAGACTTCGATGGGTTCCTTGCCGCGCTTTCCTCGCGCAAGCGCAAGGCGATCCGCAAAGAGCGCGCTTCGGCGCAGGCCGGAGTGCACATTCGCCATTTGCGCGGGCCAGAGATTTTGCCTGAGCACTGGGATGCCTTCTGGCACTTTTATCAGGATACCGGCGCGCGCAAATGGGGCCAGCCCTACCTGACCCGCGCCGCGTTCACGCTGCTGGGCGAGCGGATGGGCGATGCGGTGCTGCTGATGCTGGCGTTTGTGGGCGACCAGCCGATCGCCGGGGCGCTGAACTTCATCGGCGAGGATGCGCTCTATGGGCGCTATTGGGGCGCAGTGGTCGATAAACCGTTCCTGCATTTTGAGCTGTGCTATTATCAGGCCATCGATGTGGCGATTGCCCTGGGCCTGTCACGGGTCGAGGCCGGAGCACAAGGCGGGCACAAATTGGCGCGCGGGTATGAGCCGGTGCAAACGTGGTCAGCCCATTACATCGCCCATCCGGGCTTCCGCGAAGCAGTGGCCGATTTTCTGAAGCGCGAGCGTGATGGCGTCGCGCAGGATCAGCTGCACCTAGGCGAGCGGACGCCGTTCCGAAAAGGGTAGGGCATCAAGCCGCGCGGCGCGACGAGGCGGCAATCCATTCGCGGGCGCGGCGCTGGGCTTCGGCGATTTCGCGCGCGGTCATTTCATCGCTGATATCGGCGCGGCACATCTGGGCTTCGTCGTGACCCGAAACGGCGGCGAGGTTAAACCACTTGTGCGCTTCGATCAGATCGCAAGCGACCCCGTGGCTGCCAGTCGAATAGGCCACTCCCAGATCGTAGTAGGCGCTGATATCGCCTTGCGCGGCGGCGGCCAGGCAGCTGGCGACGAGCAGATCTTCGTTGTGTTCGTCGGCGCTGGTGACAACCCCGTTGTATGTCGCGGCGATTGTGCCGTTCTGAATCCAGGCAGTGCTCATCTCGATTAACCCCCATTTGGCGGGCCCCGGCCTGCCGTCTGATCCCAACCTTCCCGAACATGCTCAACAAAAGGTTAACGTCCGCGCACATTTGTCGGCCCGCCAAGCCGCGATGCCGGACAAAGTGCCGTAAATTCGGCGTTTTGACGCGCAGGCCCGTTAATCCAACCCTAATATCTCGCAAACTAAAGGGCACGCTGATTGGCGCTTGTGCGGGAATCTACCCAGCACTATAGGCGCGCTCGGGCGGGTGCCACGGGCTATCGGGATTACCCGAAGCCGCAGGACCATGATGCCGGCCCGGTTTGATGTGGAGAGATTATGGCGACGGTTCTCGGCGAAGAGATTGACGTTCTGGCCAAGGCAAAGCGAGCGATCGCGGGCGATTATGCGCCCAGCGACGCCGAGGCTTACATGATCGAGCCGCAGGTCGATTATTATCGCCGCCTGCTGCTCGAATGGAAAAAGCTCATTCATTCGGCGGCCCAAGATACGCTCCAGCAATTGCAAGACGGGCCGATCAGCGAATCCGACCTTAATGATCGCGCTTCAAGCGAGACCGACTGGGGGATCGAGCTGAGAACCCGCGACCGGCAACGCAAATTGATTTCCAAGATCGATGCGGCGCTGCGCCGGATCGAAGAAGGCGAATACGGCTACTGCGAAGTAACTGGCGAACCCATTGGTCTGGGCCGACTTTCTGCTCGCCCAATCGCGACCATGACGGTCGAAGCACAGGAAGCACACGAGCGCCGGGAAAAAATCTCCCGCGACGATTAAAACCCTACACCGGTATTAACTGGTTTTTTGCTACTAGGTTTTACAATTGCGAGAGATCGGGCCGGTAAGCCAGCGCGAAAGAGCAGTTCCGCGATGATCCTGTCAGGAGTAATCAGACCCGCCATGACCAATAACGACCACCGGCAGATCGCACGCGACAGCCTGTTCGTTATGGCGGACTTGCGCATCGATGGCATCGAAGGCGAACACCGGATCCGGGTGCGCAACTTGTCAGCCGGCGGGCTGATGGCCGAGGGCGGGCCGAACCCGCAGCGCGGGCAAGTAACCTGGATCAACGTGCGTAATATCGGCTGGACCGAAGGATCGGTGGCCTGGGTGCAGGACAGCCGATTCGGGATCGCTTTTCGCGAAGACATCGATCCGCAGCGCGCGCGCGCGCCGCTTGAAGCGGGCGAAAGGGCGCCGCGGTTTGTCCGTACGCCAATGCCTCAGCTCGAACCCGGTGCGCTCCGCAAGCTGTGACTACGTAAGCTCTGGCCGCGCCAATTGCGGCACCTGCCTTAAAGCGGCTGGGCCGGGCTGAGAAATTCCGATAAGACTTTGCGCCATGCTGCCGCACCGGACATTGTTGGCGTTCTGCGCACTGTGCTTGCCAGCGGCGCTGACCGGCTGTTTTGGCGCGGATGATCGTCCGGTCGAAGTGTTGGCCATCGGCGAGCCGGGTACTACATTTGTCGGCGGCGCCACTTTGCCACTTGCCGCGCAGCTGCTGCGCGCTGCGACCACCGAGGGCTTGGTCGCGTTTGACGAACAGGGCCGCGTGGTGCCCGCGCTGGCCGACCGCTGGATCGTGACCGATGACGGGCTGAGTTACATCTTTCGGCTGCGCGACGGCATCTGGCCCGATGGCAGCCAGATCAATGCCGAGAGCGCGCGGGCCGCCTTGATGCAGGCGATCCGCGCCCAGTCGGGACAATCGCTCACTGCAGATTTGTCAGCTATCGAAGAGGTTCGGGCGATGGCTGGGCGGGTGATCGAAATCCGGCTGAGTCAGCAAATGCCCGATATGCTGCAACTGCTCGCTCAGCCTGAACTGGGCATCGTCTATGGCGGGCGCGGCGCCGGGCCAATGAAGGCGCGGCGCGATACTGACAAAGAGCTCAATCTGACCGGGGTATTGCTGCGCCTGATTGCGCCCGAAGACCGCGGGCTTCCCCAGCCGGAGAACTGGTCGCAGCGGGTGCGCCCGTTGCGCTTGTCGGCGGCCCCGGGTGCACGCGCGATCGCGCTGTTTAACCTGGGCAAGGCCGACATGGTGTTGGGCGGAGGGCTGGCAGATTTTCCGCGGCTCGATGCTACGGGCGTGTCACGCGGGTCAATCAGGCTCGATCCAGTGTCGGGCCTGTTTGGTCTCGCGGTCGTGCATGACGATGGCTTTTTGGCGAAGGCCGAAAACCGCGAGGCGATTGCCATGGCGATCGACCGTGAGGCGCTGATCGCCAGCTTCAACATTGCCGGATGGACCGCAACCAGCCGGGCGCTCAACCCCGGCCTCGAAGGTGACAACGGCACTGTTAGCGAGCGCTGGACCGGCCGGACGATCGAAGACCGCCGGGTGCAGGCCAGCGCCCGCGTTGCCCAGTGGAAAAACGGCGGCCACAGTCCGGCGCCGCTGCGGCTGGCGCTGCCAGCGGGGCCCGGCGGCGACTTGCTGTTCGAGCGGCTGGCCGGCGATCTCAAATTGATTGGACTTGGCGTCCAGCGGGTCGGGCTGGGCGCCGATGCAGATCTGCGGCTGGTTGACCGGACCGCGCGCTATGCCCGCCCAGCATGGTTTTTCAACCAGCTGAGCTGCGCCAATGCCCGCGCACTGTGCAGTGGCGCGGCGGACAATTTGGCAGCCGAGGCGCAGCTCGAACCGGGCCTGGTCAAGCGCGCCGAGCTTTATGCCCAGGCCGAAGCGCAGCTGACCGTGGCCAACGCCTATATCCCGTTCGGCGTGCCGATCCGCTGGTCGCTGGTCAGCAGTACCAGCGGCTTTGCAGCCAACCGGTGGGGGGTCCATCCCTTGATGCCGCTGGCATTCATCCCCAAATAACCACAGCGGGCGCCGAGCTCCGCGCCAGTCAAGGGTTGCCGCGAACATGCCAGACAAGCCGCAGCGGATGACCGCACAATTTCCGCTGGGCACCGATCCGCAGTCGGTTCGCCAACGGGTCGAAGCGCTCGAACATCTGCTTGAAGGGCTGTTCGAGGTGCCGGGGCTGCGCCGCAAGGTCGGGCTCGACGCGATTGTGGGGCTGATCCCGGTCGTTGGCGATGCGATCACCGCGGCGATGGGACTGTATCTGGTGTGGGAAGCCCGCAATCTGGGGATGCCGCGCTGGCAGCTGTGGCGGATGGCCGGCAATGTCGGGATCGACAGCCTGATCGGCGCGGTCCCGCTGGCCGGCGACCTATTCGATTTCGTCTTCCGCTCTAACACCCGGAACCTGAGGATCATCCGCAAACATCTGGATAAGCATCATCCCGGGACGGTTGTTGTCTCCGGCTGACGCCGTGCGGACTGGCCGTCCGGCCCGTCCTTTGCAACACCAGCCCGCTCCCCCAGCCCGGCCACACTCAAGGTACCATCAACGGGTGGCCGGGCCGGG
>JANMBA010000355.1:0-15377 GCA_031360105.1 Novosphingobium sp. | reverse complement strand
TCCAGCCGCTCCCGCAGGACGATCCGCGCCAACGCCAACCCAACATCACCCGCGCCAAGGCCGACCTCGGCTGGGACGTAACCGTGCCGCTGGGTGTGGGATTAGGCAAGACGATCGACTATTTCCGCGGCGTGGTTGCGGCCGCCGCCGATGCCTGACCGTTGGGGGCCGCTTGCGGCATGGCGCGCAGGCTGATGGCGGGCAACCCGGCCGGTTCGCTCGACTATGCGGGCCAGGAACTGGAAACCTTTGCGCTCGCCGCGAACTGGAAGGCCTACGTGCGCGCCAAACTAGCCCCGTTCATCGTCGGTGATGTCGCCGAGGTTGGGGCCGGGCTGGGCGAGACAACGAGAGCGCTGATCCCTTCCCCTTTAGCGCGGAGCTGGACAGCGATCGAACCCGATGCAGCGATGGCGCAGTCGATCCGCGCGCGGGCTGAGGCCGGGGATTTTTTGCGCCCGGTTGATGTTCACGCCACCACATTGGCGCAGCTACCGAAGGGCAAGGACTTCGATACGGTGATTTACATCGATGTGCTCGAACACATCGAGCAGGACCGCGCCGAACTTTCGGCAGCGCTGGCCCGATTGCGGCCCGGTGGGCGGATTGTCGTGCTGAGCCCGGCGTACCAATTCCTTTATTCCGAATTCGACCGCGCGATCGGGCACTTCCGCCGCTACACCGCAAAGCAGCTGCGCGCGCTGACCCCGTCCGGCGCCAGCATCGAGGCCAGTTTCTACCTCGACAGTGTGGGGATGATAGCTTCAGCTGCGAACAAGCTGCTGCTGCGGCAAAAGATGCCCGGGCGCGGTCAGGTGCTGACTTGGGACCGGTTGATGGTGCCGTTGTCGCGGCTGATCGATCCGCTGGTCGGGCGCAGCTTCGGGCGTAGCGTCATCGTCGTCTGGACGCGGGATCAAGCAGTGTAATGCGGCTGCGGTTGCATCCCGGTGAAGCTTGGCAGGTCTTGCGCTTCGGCTTGGTTGGCGCAGCTGCCAGCCTGACTTACCTGCTCAGCTCGATCGCGTTGCTGGGATTGGGGTTCGCGCCATTCGCAGTGAACCTTGCAGCTTTTGCGTTCAGCCTTACGCTGTCATATCTGGGCCAATATTATTTTGCTTACCGCGCGGCGGGCGCGCACCGCATGTTGTCGGTCCGCTATGCGGGATCGACCGCAGTCCTGATTGCGGTTTGCACGGCGCTGCATTGGGGGCTGCTGCAATTGTTGTTTGACCCGCGGCTGGCTTCGCTGGTGGTAACGCTGACTTATCCGGTGCTCAGCTTCCTGCTCAATCACGGCTGGGTCTATCGCCGCGGCGCTGCCGGTCGGACTGCCATGCATTCCGAAGGGAACGGCAATTGATCGGAAAATCATTGATCGAGCGGGGGTTTCAGGTTGCCGCAGTCGGCTTGCTGCTGTTGCTCGCAGCGTTGATCGCGGTTTCCCCGGCCCGGCTGATCTACGACGAAGTGTACTATATGCAGGCGGCGCATATCCTGGCCGCCAGCGGGTCGTTCGACGTGTTGATGCATACCCGCAGCGATATCGCCGCCGGGCCGCTTTACCCATATCTGCACGTGTTGGCTTCGCCGCTGACCGGCTTTGCCGCGCCGGCGATCCGCTATGTCAACTTTGCCTGCCTGCTGACCACCCTCGCGGCCTTGGCTTGGACTTTGCGGCTGATGGGGCAAAGCACCCCTTGGCTGCGCGCAGCGATGCTGCTGGCGGTGCCAATGATCTGGCCCACCAGCGGCATGGCGCTGACCGAACTGCCTGCGCTGGCGCTGGTGTCGCTCGCGGTCGCCCTGGCCGGCCACGGCATCGTGACCCGGTCGGGCCCGGTTCGGCTAAGCGTGTTCGCACTGTCCGGGCTGCTCGCGGGGATCGCGGTCACCGGACGGCAGACTTACCTTCCGGGATTGGCCGGCTATGCGCTGCTGGCCTTAGGCGAGCGGCGGCTAACGGTCCCGGCGCTGGCGGCACTGGCGCTTGCGGGGACGGCACTCGCACCGATGCTGATCGCTTGGCACGGCCTCACCCCGCCGTGGCAAACGCAGATATCGCAAGGGCTGGTGCCCGAATATGGGGTTCTCGCATTCGTCTATCTTGCCG
Source organism: Novosphingobium sp. (assembly GCA_031360105.1). Lineage (GTDB taxonomy): Bacteria > Pseudomonadota > Alphaproteobacteria > Sphingomonadales > Sphingomonadaceae > Novosphingobium. The sequence goes on along the minus strand of JANMBA010000355.1, from coordinate 13,264 downwards.
CAGCGACGGCGCTGATTGCCCCGGGGTTCTTCCGCAGCGTTTATGCGCAGCCAAACCTGCGCTGGGTCATGCTGGCGGCGGTAATCCTTGCCGTGCTGGTCTGCATCGGCACCGGCTTTCGCATCGCGGTGGCCAAGCAGGCGGTCGATATGCTGCCGCAGCTATTGCAGGTCCCTGTGCAGATCGGCGCGACTGTTGTGATGGTGGCGCTCGCCGCGGCACTGTTGATCGCGGGGCTCGCCAACCTGATCGAGCAGCGCCGTGACCGGATTTTTGTGCTGCTGATCGTTCTGGCGCTGGCGCTTGATGGCACTGCAATCGCGGTATCGCACCAATTTTCTTCGCGCTATGTCCTTGCTGCATTCCCGTTCGTGCTGCTCGCTCTGCAGCGCTGGTGGCAGTGCGATGGCTGGGCAGTATTTCGACTCGGATTGGGTGCGGCAATGGGACTGGCTTCGCTGATGGCCTATTACTGGAGCGAACCGCCGCCCAAACCGGCCGGACAGGCAGCGGTGGCACTGCTCGCCGCTCCGGTGCGGGGCTGATCATGGCAAAAGCACCAGCCACTCGCGCGGCCGCACGCCGACTTACCGTGGTCATGCCGGTTTTTAACGATTGGGAATCGGCGCAAATCCTCATTAGTGAGATTGACGCCGCGTTGCACGACTTGCCGCTCGAACTCGATGTGGTCGCGGTTGACGATTGTTCGACCGTGCCAGCGCCCGAGCGGATCGCCATCGCGGGCACCGTCCGCCGGGTCGAATGCGTTCAGCTGGCCGGCAATGTCGGGCACCAGCGGGCGATCGCGATCGGGCTGATGCACATTGCCGAGCGGAGCGATCTCGATCTGGTCGCAGTGATGGATTCGGATGGAGAGGACACCCCGGCAGAACTGCGCGCGATGACTTTGCAGGCACTGGGCGCGTCCGGCATCGGCTTTGTCGCCCAGCGCCACCAGCGTTCGGAAAGCCTGATTTTCAAGCTGTTCTACCGGATCTATATCGGACTGTTCCGGTTGCTGACCGGGCACCGGATCAACTTCGGCAATTTCTCGGTTCTGCCCGCCGCGCATGCCCGGCGGATCATCACCAGCCAGCACATCTGGAACAATTTCCCCGCCACTGTGCTGCAATCGCGGCTGCCGGTGCGTTACGTCCCGACCAAGCGGGGCAAGCGGTATGCGGGCGAATCGCGGATGAATTTCGTCGGCCTCGTTGCGCACGGACTGGGGGCGATCTCGGTGTTTTCCGATGCGGTGTACATCCGCATCCTGATTGGCAGCCTCGCGCTGTTCGCTGTATCATTGACGGTCGCAGCAATTGCCGTTTGGATGAAACTGTTCACAAATCTGGCGGTTCCATCCTGGGCAACCACCGTGGTCGGATTTGCCTTGATAGTCAGCATCCAGGCCATCATGCTCCCGATCATGATGGCGTTCCTGTTGCTGAGCAACCGCGCGACTGTCCAGCCGCTGCCCAAGGTGATCGCCATGACGATGATCGCGCACTGCCGCGTGCTGGCCGGTAAAGGCCTTGAAGGGTAGGTATGTACGAAACGGCGCTTGCCCTGTCGGTGATCTGTTTCGTGCTGGTGACGGTCTATTTCGTCCGCAGTGCCAGCTTCAGCCTGTTTCACCCGTTGACCCTTTATGCGGCGTTCCACGGGTTTATCTTCGTGTTCCGGCCGATCGTCGCGTGGCTCAACGACTACAGTTACGTCTATCGCAGCTACCAATTCACCCCGTCGCCCAGCGACAAGCTAACAGTGATTTTGGCCTCGAATCTTGGCTTTCTGGCGTTTGCGTTTTTCTGCCTGCTGTCGGGCAACGTCGCGATGAAGTTCAAGCAAGACGGCTTTTCCCACGCTGAGCGGGACCGGCTCAAACCATTGCTGTTGGGCGTCCTTGCGATTTGCGTGCCGATCGGTCTCTACTCACTTGGCAATCTATGGACCAATGTAAGCACTACTGGGACTTACGGCGAGATGGCTATGGACGCGGCAACGGGGACTATCGTTAATACGCAGGCGAACGGTTACCTGACCGAGGCGCAGCTGATGCTGGCAAGCTGCGGTGCGCTGGTTGCCTGGATTTACCGCTTCCGTTTGCTCGCGATCCTCCCGTTGCTGGTTTTCGTCGTGTTCCGCGCGGGCACCGGGGGGCGCGGACCGTTCGTGACCGGGTTAGTTACTGTTGGTCTACTGTTCCTCTACGAAAACCGCCGCCGCATGCCGAGTTTGCGTGTAATGGGCCTGCTGATCGCAGTGGTGATCGCATTCACCAGCGTGGGCAACGACCGCGGCACCGCGATTCGCCAGGCGTTGGGAGACACCAGCTCCTCGACCTTTGCTGGCAACATCTCGGACCAACGCTGGCTCGAAGGTATGGACTTCGCCAATCTCGAATACTTCGAATATCTGGTCTATGCGATCCCGCAGCGCACCCAGACTTACAGTTATTTCCTCGATTCGCTGCAAGTCTTCACCGAACCGGTGCCGCGTGTGCTGTGGGCCGACAAGCCGGTCGGCGCGCCGTTCAACAAGATTTTCCTGTTCAACTATGGACGGCCGATCGGGATGACCCGGTCGCTGCCGGGCGAGGGCTGGTTCGCCTGGGGCTGGTTCGGCGTGTTCATCTGGTGCAGCCTGTGGGGCTATGTGCTGGGGCTGATTTACCGCAAGTTCGTTGAGGGTACGCAGAGCGCGTTCAAGACTGCGGCTTACATGATCTTCGTGCCGATCCTGATCGTGGGATATCGCGACGGCACCTTGGTGACGATCTTCCGGCAGGGCCTGTTCTACCTTGCGCCGGTGGGGTTGTGGTACTTGGCTAGTCAGTACTTCGGTGTGCCCAGCGCCGCCGCGATGCGCGCTGCGGCGGTGCGGCGCTTGCGCCGATCAGCCGCCGGTGACGCAAGCGGCGAGACGTCTCCGGCCCCGCCCTCGTCTCCGGCCCCGCCCTCGGAACGGCCCGACGCTGCGCTTGCCGTGCTGCCAGCCGCAGTACAGCGCCGCCGGGCTGCGTTGGCCAGCGGCGGAGCGCAACAGCCATGACCCTGCCTTTGGGCGGTCGGCGGATCGGGATGCTGACTGCGGCGTCATCGCGGCTGGGTGCCGGAGTGGCCGAGGCGGTCATCGCCCAGGCCGATATGGTCCGGTCGCTTGGCGGCGAGGCGATCATCTTCGCGCTCGACGATCGCTATGCAGCACAGGACGCGGTCCGCTATGCGCCCAGTCCGGTCGTGCTGTGCCCGGTGGTGGGACCAGCGCAAATCGGCTTTGCCCCAACCCTGCTGCGCCGACTGCTCGACGCCGAGCTCGATTGCCTGCACCTGCAGGGCATCTGGATGTATCCTTCGCGCGCCGGGGCAATCTGGGCCAAGCGCACCGGCAAGCCGTACATCATCACGCCGCAGGGCATGCTCGACGCGTGGATTACCAGCCGGGGGCGCTGGAAAAAGGCGATTGCCCGGATCGGGTACGAGCGCGACAGCTGGCGCCGTGCCTTCGCCTTCCACGCGCTGTCACAGCATGAAGCAGATGATATTCTGCGCGAAACTGGCCGCGCTGAGAGCGTGATCATTCCCAACCCCGGCCCGCCCGCTGCGCCGGTGCCGACAATTCCGCGCCCGCCGCACATCGTATTTATCAGCCGGATCCACCCCAAGAAGAACGTGCTCGCGCTGGTCGAGGCGTGGAAGCAGCTCGATCCGCCGGACGGCGCGCGGCTCAGCATAGCCGGCTGGGGCGCGGACGAGCATGTCGCCGAGCTGACCAGCGCGGTCGCGGCCGCACCGCCGTCGCTGTCATTCCTTGGCCCGGTCTATGGCGAGGCCAAGGAAGCCCTGCTGGTATCGGCGCGCTTCATCATCTTGCCGACCCACAGTGAAGGACTGCCGTTCGCCATGCTTGAGGGCTGGGCGCTGGGTACCCCGACCATCATGACCCGCGATTGCAACCTGCCCGAAGGGTTCGCCGCTGGTGCAGCGCTCGAATGCGGCCATAGCCCGGCGGCGATTGCCGCTGCGCTGCAACAAGCGCTGGCAATGGAAGGCCCCGAATGGCTTGGCATGGCCCGTGCGGCGCAGCAGCTGGCGGCTGGACCGTTCTCGCGCAGCACCGTCGCCGAACGCTGGGTCCAGGCCTATGCGATGGCGCTGGCGGGCACGTTTACGCGCTAGCCCGCTACGCCGTGGACCTTGCGCAGTCCGCGCAATGCGCTCGCAACGATTGTCGGCAAGTCCGAACGTGTGGGCCTGAACCCGAGCAGTTCACGCGCGCGCTGGGAATTGGCCACCAGCCGCGCGGGATCGCCTTTGCGCCCGGGCACTACGCGTGCGGGAATGGCACGGCCGGCCGCCGTTTCGCAGGCCGCGATTACATCCATGATCGAGCTGCCGTGACCAGTGCCAAGGTTGAGCGTCAACGAGGCACCGCCGCCGAGCAGGTGATCGAGCGCGCGGGTATGCCCGTCGGCAAGATCGCCGACATGGATGAAGTCGCGGATGCAGGTGCCATCGGGGGTGGCATAATCATCGCCAAAAATACGAAATTCCTCGGTCAAGCCCAAGGCGGCGTTGAGCACGCACGGGATCAAGTGTGTCTCTGGATCATGATCTTCGACCAGATCACCGTCCAGATCGGCGCCGGCGGCGTTGAAATAGCGCAGTATCGCATAGTGCAGCGAGTGCGCGCAGGCGTAATCCTGGATCATCTGTTCGCCGATGAGTTTGGTCCGGCCGTATGGATTGATCGGCACTTGCGCAGTGTCTTCTGCAATCGGCGAGACGGCGGGCTCGCCGTAGGTGGCGCACGAGCTTGAAAACACCAGCGTTTCGATTCCGGTGAGGGTCATCGCGTCAAGCAGCGCGGTCATCCCGGTCACGTTGTTGCGGTAGTACTTCTGCGGATCGGTCATCGATTCGCCGACATAGGCCGAAGCGGCGAAATGCATCACTGCGGCCGCCCCGGTCCGGCTGAGGACATCGGCGACGAACCGGGTGTCGCGCACGTCACCGTGATGGAGCGGTCCCCATTTGACCGCCGCAGCATGTCCGGTGCTCAGATTGTCGAGCGTCACCGGCACATAGCCGCACTGGCTAAGCGCTTTGCAAGTATGGCTGCCGATATAGCCAGCTCCGCCGGTTACCAACACAACCTTGTCAGCCTCCGCCATCCGATCCTACCTTTTCAATTCGCTTTTGATTTCGCTCGCCCTATCATTCAGCCACCGCCAATGCCAACCGGCTTCGCAGCCTAGACGAGCAAATCCAACCGATGGACGCAACCACCCGACCGCTCGATGCCAATCAGACCAAACCGCTCGAAGGTGGGGCCAGTTTTTCGCTGGGCAACCGGCTGTTGCGGGCGGTGTGGATGGTGACCTGGCTGGTCGCTGCGCGGTTCACTCCGCCGCCGCTGCATGGCTGGCGGCGGCTGGTGCTGCGGTTGTTCGGGGCCAGGCTGGGCGCGGGCGCGCGGGTGCATGGCAGCGCGTCGATCTGGCTGCCCGCCAACCTTGAGCTGGGCGATCACGTCCTGATCGGACCAGGGGTTCGGCTTTACAACCAGGGGCGGATCACCATCGGCGCGAAGTCGGTGGTCTCGCAGCGCGCGCATATCTGCGCTTCGACTCACGATGTGCGCGATCCGCTGTTCCAGCTGGTCCTGCGCCCGGTCATGATCGGGCAGCACTGCTGGATCGCAGCCGAAGCCTTCGTCGGGCCGGGGGTGACGATGGGCGACCGGGCGGTGCTGGGCGCGCGCGGCGCGCTGTTTGGCGATGCACAGCCCGATGGGGTGTACAGCGGAAATCCGGCGGCGTTCGTCAAACCGCGCCAACTGCGCGATTAGGGAGAGCGGACCAGACCGATCTGTTCCAGCCAGACCCTGCCAGAATGCGCCGCAGCGCCGAAAATCAGCTGCTGCGCCGGACAGTGCCCATCGATCTGCAGCTGCGCGCGCCACAGGTTCGCCGCGCGGTCAAGCGTGGGCGCGAGCCAAACAGGGGCCTCGCCCGGGCAGGCCAGTGCGGCCAGCACATGATCGCTCGCCCGGCCAGCGCCGTCGCCGGTCCGCCAGCTCAGCGCATAGCGGCCCGGATCGAGCACCACTTGCTGGGTCAGCACCGGCTTGGCGAGACCTGCCATCCCGTCGATCAGCAAGCGCTTGGCCGGGCCAGTGCCGCTCGGCTCGACCGCCAACGACAATTCGCCATTACCAACCAGCACCCAGGTAAAGGCGCTGGGGGTCGCCCCGATATCCAGCATTGTCAGGCGTTCGTCGCCGATCAGTCCGGTCCCGGCCGCCGGACAATGCTGCTGCCACAATGCGATCCCGGCCTTGGGCTGGTTGCTTCCCGCCAGCATCGAGGCGATCGGTGCTGCCTGTTTGCAGCCAACCAACAGTCCAGCGCGGGCGGCACCGCTTAGCACCTCGGCGCGCTGTAGCACCATGTCGACCGGCAGATCGAAGACATCGCCGGTGTAGGCCTTTAGCCATTCTGGCCGCAGCTGCATCCGCGCGATCAATGCCGCCTGCCCGGCCGGGTTGCGCTCCATCGGATCGGTCAGCTGGCGTTGCCGCAGCAGCGCGGGTTGCTGACGCAGCAGGGCATCGAGCCGCAGCGCGGCGATGTCATACTTTCCATCGGCCAGCGCCTGGCCCATCCAATAGCTTTGGGTAATCGGCACGCGCCAGCCGAGCTGCCCCGCGACCCGAAAGGCGCGGTCGGCTTGAAGCCGGTCGCCGGTAGCGAGCTTGCCTGCTCCAAACAGCGCCGTACTTTGTGGTTCGGTGGGCTCGTTGTAAATAGCCCGCGTCCCCAGCGCGAGCGCGTCCATCGCCTTGCCGTCGCTCAGCGCCTGCGCGCCCAAGGTCCTGATTGCCGCCGATGCAAACAGCTCAGGGATCTTGGCCGCCAATCCGGGATCGCTGGCGCTAAGCCGGTCGGCTCCACTGCCGGCGGCCAAGACGGCATACAGGATCACGCCTGACCCCAGCGCGAGCCGCGACCAGATTGGCAGTTTGTGCCGCTGAGTGGCGGCGACCACAGTCAATCCTTCGCCTCGCTCGTTTCGTATTGGTAATACTGGTGGCCGTAGTATTCCGAGTAGCGATTAGCCGACTTGAGTGGATCGAACTTCGTCAGTACGGCGCCCAGCAGGACCGGCCGCATCGCGCGCAAGCGGCGCAGCGCTGCCTTCAGTCCGCCGCGGCGGCTGCGATCAGCCTCGACCACGATGATCACGCCATCGACCAGCGCCGACATCATCGGGGCATCAGCCAGCCCCAGGATCGGCGGACTATCAACCACGATCACGTCAAATTGGCGGGCGGCGTTTTGCAGAATGTCTTCCATCCGTCCAGTGGACAGCAGTTCGGTCGGGCTAGGTGGAATCGGTCCAGCCGGCAGCAGAGTCAGATTGGGCTGGTCCGAGCGCACGACCAATTGCTCGAGCGGGTCAGCCGAGGTCAGCAAGTTCGACAACCCGCCCTCGTTCGAGATTTTCATCCGGGTATGCAGCGATGGGCGGCGCATATCGGCGTCGATCAAAAGTACCCGGCGCCCCATCCGGGCGAACCCGCTGGAAATCGCCATACTGGTGGTGGTCTTGCCTTCTGATGCCTGCGCGCTGGTCACCAGCATAATCTGCGGCAGCCCTTGCGAGGTTGAATAGAGCAACGAGCCGCGCAGCGAATTGTAAGCCTCGGAGACCGGAGATTTTGGATCGAGCAAGGCGGTCTCCGGGTCGTCGTCGGCAGTCCGGGGCACCACGCCGAGCAGCGCCAGACCAAGCTTGCCTTCGATATCTTCGGGCACTCTGATCGCATCGTCGAATTGATCGCGGAAAAAGACCAGCAAGGCTGCCAGACCCAAACCGAAGATCAGCCCAAACAGCAGGTTCTTGACCAGATTGGGGGATGAGGGGGCCTTGGGCACGTCAGCGGCATCGACGATCGAAATGTTGCTGAGGCTGATCCCAGCCATCGCGTTGAGCGTCTTGTACCGTTCGAGCAAGCCTTCGTAGAGCTGGCGGTTGGTATCAGCTTCGCGGGCGAGCAGGTTGTATTGAACTGACAGATCCTGTTCGGACAGCGTCTCAGACTTCAGCCGTTCGACTTGGTCCTTCAGGGCTTGTTCGGTTGACAGAGCGGCTTGGTATTCCTGCCGCACCGAATTGCGGACATTGCTGGCGGTGGCATTAAGTTGCTGGTTAAGCGCGTTAAGCTGCGCCTGCTTGGCCATCACGGTCGGATAATCGTCGAGATGGCGGGCGCGGTCCTGGCTTAGATCGGCATCAACCTTGGCGCGTTCGGATTGCAACGCGACAACCGTCGGGTTGGCGAGCACCGCTGGCGAGCCGAGCAATGTTCCGGACGATACCGTGCGCCATTTGCCTTCTGCTTCGATCCGGCGCGCAGTGGCATCATTGGCTGCCGAGTTTAGCTGCTGCATGCTCGACGAGGTCACTGATGCGCCGCGGTTGGTGGTCGAAGTGCCATCAGTGCTTTGCACGGCGCTGCTGCCGGTGTTGATCAGTCCGGCACTGCGAGCATAGGTATTAACCGCCCGTTCTGACGCCTCAAGCTTGGCTTTGGCTTCCTGCAACTGATCGCCCAGGAAGTTGCGCGCATATGATGAGCTGTCAAATTTTTGCTGGAGGTTGGCCTGAATGAATTCGCTCGCATAGGCGTTTGCGATTTGCGCCGAAAGATCGGGATCGGCCGAAACGTAAGAGATTGTCACGATGCGCGAATCGCGTGGCAGCTTGACGGTCAGGCTTTTCATTAGGAGCGTGATCGTGGTATCGCGCTGAGCCTCGGGCGGAGTGGCAGCTTCCGGTGGTGACAGGCCTTGCGCTCGGAGCAGCCGCGGGTTGCCGGTTAGGTTCAGTTTCTGGGCCACACGCATCGCGAGGCCGCGGCTCTGCAGGATGTCGACTTGGGTTTTGAGAAAGCGGTCGACGTCGTAAGCAACATCGCCGTTATCGCCGGGTTGATCCTCTTTCGAGCCGAGCACCCGCCCGCTTGAATTGCTGATCTGGATGCTTGACGAGGCAGTGTAGCGCTTGGTTTGCAGCATCGTTGCAACCAATGCGATGGTCAGCGCGCCTGCGACGATCAGCGCGATCAGCCAAAGATTCGACTGCACCGCAGAAATCACCTCACGGATATCGAAAGTCCTGCGGCCGGCGCCGGGACGATCAAAATCGTCAGGGGCATCGAACACAGCGTGACCGGGATGCGTGGCGCCGCTGGCTGGCACTAGGTTGGACAAGACGTGACTTCCTTCGATCCGATTACAGGCGGAGAATGTAGAATAGGTTAGCCAGAGGGACCGCAGCTAGGAATTCCTTCCAAGTCTGCTTCAGCGCCGAACGGCCGACCACCACGGTATCACCAGCAATGATTGTCGGATCAACTGCCTGACCATTGCGGATCGCGCCGATATTGAAGCGCGCTCCCAGTCGCTTGCCATCCATCAACCGGAAAATCATGACTTCGTCATTTTTTGCGGTATCTATCGTGCTCTTGGCCTGGGCGATTGCACTGAGCAGAGTGGTGCCCGGGGCGGCTTCAAAGATCCCGGGCTCGCGGACATCGCCCTCGACCGCAAAAGTGGTGCGGCGGCGTTCGGCGACATTGACCGACACCTGCGGATTGCGGATGAAGCGGCTACCCAGCCGCTGCGTCAGTTCATCGCGCACTTCGCTGGGATTGCGACCTGCCACGACGAATTCGCCGGCCAGAGGAACCTGGATCGCACCCTTGCCATCAACTATATAGGCATCCGAGGTCAACTCCGGCTCACCCAGTACGCGGATCGACAGGTGGTCACCGGTGCGAATGATGTCGTCGCCCAGCACGTCACCTTTCAATTCGATGGCGGCATAGGCCGCATCGCCTACTGGCAGGTTGTTGGCTTGCTGATGCACGCAGCCGGCCGTCACCAGGGTGGACAGCGATAAGGCCAGCAGGGTCAGGAACCTGAACATGTTACTTCTTCTTTCCCGGATCCGTTGCATCACTGGGCGATCCGCTTGCGAGCTGCGGGGTCAGCAAAAGCCCTGCGCAGACCGCGCCAAGACATGCCAATGCCATGGAACGAAAGGGATAATCAACCAACGAATGGAGCGCCAGAATGACCAGCGCTGTGCCAGCAAAGATGACCAGTGGCAGCGATTGTCCGGAGCGTTCACGCAAGGACCGTCTGATCGCTTTCGTCAGGATCAACGATATTGCCGAAAGCGCGCCGATTCCAAGGATTCCGGCCTCACAAGCGAGCTCAAGAAAATCGTTGTGAGCACGGTTGGGGAGTGATGGCCAGATCACTTCCAGTCGTTCGTCGGCAATCAGCGCCGGCACGAAATCACCCATGCCTACTCCGAACGGAAAGTATTTCTGCGCCACATAGAAGCCATCGCGCCACAATTGCGGCCGCAGTTCCTGCGCGAAATCGAATCGTGCGATGATGCTGCCCAGCACCGGATTGCCGCGCGCCAGCACAAAACCGATGACCGCCAGCAGCAGCGCACCGCCGAGACTCATCACCACCGTTCGCCACGTAATCTTGAGCCACGGCCGCAGGATCCATGCGCTGGCCAGCAACGGGATGGGCAGCAAGAATATGCCCATACGCGATGCCGTCAGCACCACCCCAAGGGCGAGCAGGGCGATTATGACCCCGGCAATGCCCCTGATCAGCACCGGATTATCCGGTACGATCTGCCGCTCAGCCAAATCGCGTAACAGGATCGGACCGGTCATCATGGCAATCAGCAGCACATCGGCAGTGCTGTTATGGTAAGCTTGAAACCCCACCAACATCGGCTCGACCACACCGTAAAGGTGGGCCGGATTGTCATTGTCCGTCGAAAGCTGGACCGCGCCCAGCACCAAAGTTGCCACCGCCATCACCGCAATGGAACGGATCAGCGCCATTTGTCCACGCCGCCGCAACGCGCTGGTCATCACCAGCAACAGCAATGGCGGCGCCAGTGAAAGCAGCGCGGCCAAAGTGCGACTGGGAGCTAGTGACCACGCCCGCCAGCTGTTCTGCGCTCCAATCAGCGCCAGCGCGTCACGCTCCAGCGCGCGGCCGGGCAAGGCTTGCCAGATGAAGGGGGGCAACGGAATGAGTTGCAGCAGCGGAACGCCCGCCACCAGTGCGGCGATCAGCCACGCTGCTTTGGGCACGCGGACCCAGTTCATTTCGCCAAAAGAAGTCAGCAGCCAGACCAGCGCGGTAAGTGCCGCCAGCAGTTCCAGGATCAGTTCGGGTAGCGGCGCCGGTGAGCCGCCACCACCAAGCGCCAACGCCAGCGCCAGAAACAGTGCAGCGAGCAAGCCTGCTGGACCCACACTGCGTGCCTCTGCACGAAAAGATACCTGTCCGCGCAGAGTGACGTACCCTCAAAACAACCCAGCCCAAACAAAAGCTACGGGCGCTGGCCAAGCCATGCCCGTAGCAAATTCGTCAGCAATCAACCAGTAGCAGGCAAAGCTTAGCCGCGGCTGTTGGCACCCAGTGCAACTGCCAAGCCAGCTGCACCAACCACACCGACCAGCACCGGAATAATCAGGCCGCTGCCGCCGCCCGAGCTGGCAACGGTGCTAACCGCTTCGCCAGTCGATCCGGTCATCGGCGATTCGGGGCAAGTGCGATCACGCAGCATGCCGGTTATGACGTCTTCCGCGTTACCGTTGGCACCGGCCGGGCCGGTTACCAGCGTGCAGACGCAGCTGCCGTCTTTGAGCACTGCGCGGGTCGAGGTGACGGTGCCGCCTTCGCCCGAACGGACCACATCAACGCGGCACATGCCCGATGCGCCGGCACCTTCACCATCGGCAACAGCCGAAGTGCGGGTCGGCATTGCTTCGAACGAACGAACTCCCGAGGTACCGGCAACGCCGGCTCCGACGAGGGCAACAGAAGCGGCGGCGGCGAGCAGTTGCGAGATCACAGTGACGTACTCCTAGATGAACACTTGCACGTAGATTTACACAGGAATGGTTAGCGAGTCTAGCACCTTCTTCAGAAAAATCTGTTGCAATCAATATATTGCAAAGTTGTTGCGGTGCACCAAAGCAGAATGCACCTAGGACCGAAAAGTTCCCAAAAAAATCAATTAAATTCCTGTCTGAGAACGAACTGACCATGGGCTAAAAAGCCCGGTCGTGCACCAACACGCCAAGCGTGCGAATCATGATCAGAATATCGCGCCGCAACGTCCAGCCATCAAGGTATTCCAGGTCGGCGGCAAGACGGTCGGTCAAATCGACTTCGCTCTCGGTCGATCCACGGAACCCGCGGATTTGGGCAAGTCCGGTGAGCCCCGGTTTAAGCGCGTGGCGTTCCCAATACCGTTCGTCGACTTCCCAGAACAGCTTTTCCCCGGCCTGCGAGCCCAGCGCATGCGGACGGGGGCCGACGATCGACATTTCGCCCTTCAAAACGTTGAACAACTGCGGCAATTCGTCGATGCTGGTGCTGCGGATAAATGCACCGACCCGCGTAATGCGCGTGTCGCTGCGTCCGGTTGATCGGCGGCCCTCCTGATCCGAATTGTCCGCCGCCATCGAGCGGAATTTGAACATTTCGAAGAACCGATTCGCGCGGCCCACGCGGCGCTGGATAAACAGCACGGGGCTGCCGTCCTCGATCAGGATTGCCGCCGCGACCATCAGCAGGACCGGACTGAGCAGGATCAGCGCGGTTCCAGCGAACAGGGTATCAAACAGCCGCTTGGTGACGCGTGCGCGCATTCCCAGCGGCCCCGCCGAAACCCACAGGAACCCGTGCCCACCGACCGTGCGGGCACCGTGCGCCCCCAGTTCGGCGACCGAATCGTCAAGCACTTCGCCCGCGATATTGGCACCTTTAAGCAGCCGCGCCCAGGCTGCCCGCCGCTCAGGCGGACAGCTCACCACTACGCGATCGATCGATTTGAGCACGGTCCCGATCCGGTTGAGCGCGGCTGGATCATCGAGCGCTGGCACCAGCTCAAGCAGAGCGGCATTGGCCCGCATCGCGCCGGGCAATTCGATTTGGGGGCCGCCGTCGTCGATCAGCAGTTCGTTCATGAACCGCCCTCCGCAGCGCCACCGGACAAACGCGCGCATCTGCAGGCGCATCCAGCACAGCAGCACCGCCGAAAACAGTGTCCCCGCAGTAAACAGCACGCGTGAGAAGATCGCGCTGCTTTTGGTGAAATAGGCGATGAACACCACTGCCGCGGCGGATATGGCCAAAGCGCTCATCGCG
>JANMBA010000353.1:0-4992 GCA_031360105.1 Novosphingobium sp. | reverse complement strand
TACGTGATCGTCAGTTCGATCCTGTTCGTGCTGGGCGTGCTGGGGATTTTCCTCAACCGCAAGAACGTGATCGTGATCCTGATGGCGATCGAATTGATTTTGCTGGCGGTCAACATCAATCTGGTCGCGTTCAGCGCGTTTTTGCATGACCTGACCGGGCAGATTTTCGCCATGTTCGTGCTGACCGTTGCGGCGGGCGAAGCGGCGATTGGCCTCGCTATTTTGGTCACCTATTTCCGTGACCGGGGCACCATCGCGGTCGACGATGTCAACCGGATGAAGGGGTGATGATGCCAGCGCTCGTCATCCCGGCGCAGGCCGGGACCCAGAACCCGCAAACGAACGTCGCTTCGCGGCGACATTTTCCGTGCTGGGCCCCGGCCTGCGCCGGGGTGACGGAGCGCCGCTAGTGGATCCGATCCTATTCATCGTCTTCCTCCCGCTGCTCGCCGCGATTATCGGCGGGCTGGGCAACCGGATGCTCGGCAACACCGTGGTCAAGGCGCTGACCACCGGCGCGCTGTTTATCGCTGCCGGGCTGAGTTGGCCGATCTTCTTCACCTACCTGACCGGTAGCGCGCAGCCGCATGTCGTGCCGGTATTGCACTGGGTGCAATCGGGCAGCCTGAGCTTCGATTGGGCGCTGAAAGTCGATACGCTGACGGCGGTGATGCTGGTGGTGGTGACCACGGTTTCGGCGGTGGTCCACCTCTACAGCTGGGGCTACATGGACGAAGACCCCGACCAGCCGCGGTTTTTCGCCTATCTGAGCCTGTTCACCTTCGCCATGCTGATGCTGGTGACCGCGGACAATCTGGTGCAGCTGTTCTTTGGCTGGGAAGGGGTGGGCCTCGCCTCGTACCTGCTGATCGGGTTCTGGTTCAAGAAGCCCAGCGCCGCCGCCGCCGCGGTCAAGGCTTTCGTGGTCAACCGGGTGGGTGATCTGGGCTTCATGCTCGGGATTTTCGGCACGTACCTGGTGTTCAACACCGTCTCGATCCCTGAAATCCTGGTCCGCGCGCCCAGTATGGCGGGATCGACGATCCACTTCCTGGGCGGTGAATGGCACACGATGACGATCTTGTGCATCCTGCTGTTCATCGGCGCGATGGGCAAATCAGCGCAGCTGGGGCTCCACACCTGGCTGCCCGATGCGATGGAGGGGCCAACCCCGGTCTCCGCGCTGATCCACGCCGCGACAATGGTGACGGCCGGCGTGTTCATGGTCTGCCGCCTCTCTCCGATGTTCGCGGTCAGCCCCGCGGCGATGCAGGTGGTGACCTATGTCGGCGCGGCGACGCTGTTCTTCGCCGCGACGATTGGCACGACCCAGTGGGATATCAAGCGGGTGATTGCCTATTCGACCTGTTCGCAGCTGGGCTATATGTTCGTGGCGGCGGGGGTTGGCGCGCCGGGTGCGGCGATGTTCCACCTGTTCACCCACGCCTTCTTCAAGGCGCTGCTGTTTCTGGGCGCAGGCAGCGTGATCCATGCGATGCACCACGAGCAGGACATGCGTTGCTATGGCGGGCTGCGCAAGCAGATCCCGCTGACCTTCTGGGCGATGATGGCCGGAACGCTGGCGATCACCGGGGTCGGGATTGTCGATGTAATCGGGTTCGCCGGGTTCTATTCGAAGGATTCGATCCTCGAAGCAGCCTATGCCAGCGCCAGCGTGAGCGGCCGGTTTGGGTTTTTTATGGGGATTTTCGCGGCGCTGCTGACCAGCTTCTATTCGTGGCGGCTGATGTTCCTGACTTTTTATGGCAAGCCGCGGTGGGGCCAAAGCGAGCATATTCAGCACGCGGTGCATGACGATCATGCGCATGACGCGCCCGCGCACGGCCACCATGATGACGGCACCGCCGGCTATCACCCGCATGAAAGCCCACTGACCATGCTGATCCCATTGGGTGTGCTGAGCCTGGGTGCTGTGATCACCGGATTTGCCTTCAGCCATTATTTCATCAGCGACGGCGACGGCGCGTTCTGGCGCGGCAGTGTGGCGTTCAGCGAAGAGCTGATCCACCACATGCACGGCGTGCCCGAATGGGTGAAATGGGCGCCGTTCGCGGTCATGCTCAGCGGCTTCGCGATTGCGTGGTACGCCTACATTCGCGAGCCCGGTTTCCCGGCCAAGGTCGTTAGCCAGATCGGCGTGCTGTACCAATTCCTCTACAACAAGTGGTACTTTGACGAGCTGTATGATGTTCTGTTTGTGCGCCCGGCGTTCTGGCTCGGGAACAAATTCTGGAAGCTGGGCGATGTCGGGTTCATTGACCGGTTCGGGCCCAACGGTTCGGCCTGGGCGGTGGCGCTGGGCAGCCGGGTCGCGGCGCGGATGCAGACCGGGTACTTGTATTCCTACGCGCTGGTGATGCTGCTCGGATTAACCGGCGCGATCACCTGGGTAATCTGGTGGGCGCACTGAGATGAACCATTTTCCCATCCTATCGTTACTGCTGACGGTGCCGCTGCTGGCCGGGCTGGCCTGTCTGCTGGTCGAGGGCAGGCTGGCCCGCGCCATTGCGCTGGCCGCCACGCTGATCGATTTCGCGCTCGGGCTGCTGCTCTGGGCCAGGTTCGAGACTGGCGGCGCGCAGTGGCAATTTCAGGAAAGCCTGCCGCTGTTTTCTGGCTTTGCCTGGAAGCTGGGGATTGACGGGATCGCGTTGCTGCTGATCGAGCTGTCGGTGTTCCTGATGCCGATTTGCATCCTCGCCAGCACTGCGATCGACAAGCGCGTTGGTGAATATATGGCGGCATTCCTGCTGATGGAAGCACTGATGATCGGCGTGTTCGCGGCGCAGGATCTGTATCTGTTCTACATTTTCTTCGAGGCTGGACTGATCCCGATGTACCTGATCATCGGGGTCTGGGGCGGGGCGGAGCGGATCTACGCCAGTTATAAATTCTTCCTCTACACGCTGCTCGGCTCGGTGCTGATGCTGATCGCGATGCTGTGGATGGTCAACGATGCCGGGACGACGGATATCCCGACGCTGATGCAATACGATTTCGATCCGTCCGCGCAGAAGTGGCTGTGGCTCGCATTCTTTGCCAGCTTTGCGGTCAAGATGCCGATGTGGCCGGTGCATACGTGGTTGCCCGATGCGCATGTTCAGGCGCCGACCGCCGGTTCGGTGATCTTGGCCGGCGTACTGCTCAAGATGGGCGGCTATGGCTTCATCCGGTTCTCGCTGCCGATGTTCCCGGCGGCCAGCGCTGACTTTGCCTGGCTAGTTTACAGCCTGTCGATGGTCGCGGTGGTGTACACGTCGCTGGTTGCGCTGGTGCAGACCGATATGAAAAAGCTGATCGCCTATTCGTCAGTCGCGCATATGGCGATTGTCACGGTCGGGCTGTTCGCGTTCAACACGCAAGGGCTGGAAGGCGCGATGATCGTGATGCTCAGCCACGGGCTGGTCTCGGGCGCGCTGTTCCTGTGCGTCGGGGTGATCTATGACCGGCTGCATACCCGTGAGATCAGCCGCTATGGCGGTCTGGCGATCAACATGCCATACTATGCGCTGCTGTTCATGCTGTTTACGATGGCCTCGGTGGGCCTGCCCGGCACCAGTGGATTTGTCGGTGAGTTCCTGAGCCTTGCCGGAATTTACCAGCAATCGAGCTGGGTCGCCTTCGTCAGCACCACCGGGATTATCCTCGGCGCGGCCTATATGCTGTACCTCTACCGCCGGATTGCGTTTGGCGGACAGACCAACGCCGACGCTGCCGCAATGCCCGATTTGCTGCCGCGAGAATGGCTGATGCTCGCGCCGATCGCGGCGGTGGTGCTGTGGATGGGGGTTTATCCTGAAAGCTTCCTCGCCCCGATGCGCGGCGATATACGCAGCCTGGAGGCGCGGCTGGCCGCGACCAGACCGGCGAGCGATGCGAAGCTGAAAATGGGTCAGGCTAAACCGATGGAAGAAGCCAAGCCTGAGGGGGCGCACTGATGGACTGGATCCAGTCGCTGCGCATTGGTGCGGCCGAAGAATTGTTGAGCCTGGTCGGGATTGCGCTGCTGGTCGGATCGGCCTGGGGTCAAGGCCGCCGCGATGCGCGAGCGATCACTTTGCTGGCGGTGCTGACGCTGTTTGCAGCAGCAGTGCTTACTGTCCCGGCGCTGTGGCACGGCACGCGCGGTGCAGCGGGGCTGGCGTTTAGTGGGCTGCTGTCGGGCGATGCATTTGCGGCCTATGCCAAATTGCTGATCTATGCCGCAGCGGGCGCGGCGCTGCTGGTGGCACCCGCGTTCTTCGAGAAATATCGCGCGATGCGCAGTGAATATCCGGTGCTGGTGCTGTTTGCAGTGCTGGGCATGGGGATCATGGTCTCCGCCACCAACCTGCTGACGCTGTATGTCGGGCTCGAGCTGAACTCGCTGTCGGCCTATGTACTGGCCGCATTCCTCAAAACTGACGAGCGCTCAGCCGAAGCCGGGCTCAAGTATTTCGTGCTCGGCGCGCTGGCCAGTGGGATCCTGCTGTTCGGGATGAGCCTGACGTATGGCTTCACCGGCACCACCAGCTTCGCCGGGATTTCCGCCGCGATGTCCGGGCACGTGTCGATGGGCGCGCTGTTCGGGCTGACCTTCGTGTTATCGGGCTTGGCGTTCAAGATCAGCGCGGTACCGTTCCATATGTGGACGCCTGACGTTTACGAAGGCGCGCCCACGCCGGTCACAACCTTCTTCGCCTCGGCCCCCAAAGTCGCGGCCCTGTGCTTGACCATGCGGGTCGCGCTGGAGGCGTTCGGCAGCCAAGCGGCGGCATGGCAGCAGATCGTGATGTTCGCCGCCATCGCCTCGGTGGTGGTCGGCGCGCTTGGCGCGATCGGGCAAAGCAATCTTAAGCGCCTGCTGGCCTATTCGTCGATTAACAATGTCGGATTCATGCTCGTCGGCTTGGCCAGCGCGACGCCGCAAGGCGCTGCCGCGATGCTGGTCTATCTGACGATCTATGTGCCGATGACGATTGGCGGATTTGT
>JANMBA010000351.1:0-1644 GCA_031360105.1 Novosphingobium sp. | reverse complement strand
ATTGGCGAGCAAGCGGTAACCCGGCGTGACCAGTTCCAAATCGCGCGCAACCTGCCCCACTGCGCGCACGAATCCGGCGATCTCGGCCTCGCTCGCGCGGGCGGAGAAGTCATCCCAGCTGACGTAGCGCCCCTTGGGGATCACCAGCACGTGGACCGGCGCTTGCGGATTGATGTCGTGAAACGCCAGCGCCCAGTCGTCTTCAAAAACTGTCCGATTGGGAATTTCACCGCGCAGAATTTTCGCGAAGATGTTCTGATCGTCATAGGGCAGGGTGGCGTCAATCGGCATGATCAGTCCCGCGCAGCTTTCTCGGCGATCCCGCTGGTGCCATCGCGCCGATCGAGTTCGGCCAGCACTTCGGCCAGCGGCACGCCTTTGGCATCGAGCAGGACCAGCAAGTGGAACAGCGTATCGGCGGCCTCCCCGATCAGCTCCTCGCGGCTGCCGACCAAAGCTGCGACCACGGTTTCGATCGCTTCCTCGCCCAGTTTTCGCGCGATCACCGGAACGCCGCTGGCGCGCAATTTAGCGACCCAGCTGGTCGCAGGATCGGCGTCGCGGCGCGCGACAATGGTCGCGGCAAGGCGGGAGAGCGTGTCCATTGCCCGGCAATAGGTCGCGGGGCGCGGTCAGTCCAGTCTTTGGGAAACGGTTAGTCTTTGGGTGGGCGCTTGGCGCCGCGCCGACCGATGATCAGGCCGGCCAAACCGAGCGCCAACAAGGTCAGGTCAGTCGGCTCGGGAATGGCGATGCCGCCGCTCGCCCAGGCCGGGCTGGCGAAGCACAGCACCCCAAAAACTGCCCCAACTTTGGTCAAAACCCCTGCCATTTGCGCGGATTGCACTGCTTGCTGCAGCGCGGCAAGCAGCTAAACGCTGGCGTCCCATGGCGGGACTGTTGCTTTTCACAGCGTTACATCATCCCCGCGCGGGCAATCCGGCGGCGCGCAGGGCGGCGTGCGCCTGCGCGATGGTGTGCTGGCCAAAGTGGAAGATTGAAGCGGCAAGGACCGCGCTGGCGTGGCCTTTAGTCACCCCTTCGACCAGATGCTCCAGCGTGCCGACCCCGCCGCTGGCCACCACCGGGACCGACACCGCGTCGGCAATGGTGCGGGTGAGTTCGAGATCGTAACCGCTGCGGGTGCCGTCGCCGTCCATCGAGGTGACCAGCAATTCGCCAGCGCCCAATTCGGCAAGGCGCACGGCGTGGGCAACAGCGTTAATCCCGGTCGCGTTGCGCCCGCCGTGCGTGAATATTTCCCAGCCTGTCGCAGTCTTGCGCGCATCGACCGAGGCGACCACGCACTGGCTGCCCATCTTCTGCGCAATGTCTGCGACCAGCTCAGGCCGCTCGACCGCAGCGGAATTGACCGCGATCTTGTCTGCACCGGCGAGCAACAACGCTCGCGCATCTTCCACCGAACGCACCCCGCCGCCCACGGTCAGCGGCATAAAGCACACCTCTGCCGTCCGCCGCACCACCTCGAGCAAGGTCCCGCGCCCTTCGTGAGTGGCGCTGATGTCGAGGAAGCACAGCTCGTCGGCTCCGGCGGCATCGTAGGCCCGCGCCTGCTCGACCGGGTCGCCCGCGTCTTTCAGATCGACGAAGTTCACCCCCTTGACCACGCGGCCATCGCGCACG
>JANMBA010000029.1:0-7553 GCA_031360105.1 Novosphingobium sp. | reverse complement strand
TCCTCGCCATTGTGCGAGAGGCCGTCAACCACTTCGGCGATCAACTGGCCGATCTGGGCGAACTCCGCCTCGCGAAAGCCGCGGGTGGTGCCTGCGGGCGTGCCCAGCCGGATGCCCGAAGTGACGAACGGCGAGCGGGTGTCGAATGGTACGCCGTTCTTGTTGCAAGTGAGCCAGGCCCGGTCTAGGCCCTTTTCGGCCGACTTGCCGGTGACATTCTTGGGGGTGAGATCAACCAGCATCAGGTGATTGTCAGTCCCGCCTGAGACGATCCGCAAGCCCTGTTCGGCAAGGCTGGCCGCCAGCGCGCGGGCATTGGCGACGATCTGCGCGGCATAGGCCTTGAATTCGGGCTGCAAAGCCTCGCCAAAGGCCACCGCCTTGGCGGCGATCACATGGACCAGCGGTCCGCCCTGCATGCCTGGAAACACCGCCGAGTTTAACTTCTTGGCCAGCGCTTCGTCATTGGTCAGGATCACCCCCGAGCGGGGCCCGCGCAGGCTTTTATGGGTGGTGGTGGTGACGACGTGCGCGTGCGGGAAGGGCGAGGGGTGAGCGCCGCCCGCGACCAGGCCCGAGAAGTGCGACATATCGACCATCAGCAGCGCGCCCACCTCGTCGGCAATCGCGCGGAATGCGGCAAAGTCCCACACCCGCGAATAGGCGGTGCCGCCCGCAATAATCAACTTTGGTTTGTGCTCGCGGGCCAGCCGGACAACTTCGTCCATATCGAGCAACTCGTCCTCGGCGCGGACGCCGTAGGGGATCGGGTGGAACCACTTGCCGCTCATATTAACCGGTGAGCCATGCGTCAGGTGCCCGCCCGAATTGAGATCGAGCCCCATGAAGCTGTCACCCGGATTAAGCAGCGCGAGGAACACCGCCTGGTTCATCTGGCTGCCCGAATTGGGCTGGACGTTGGCGAACGCGCAACCGAACAGCTGTTTGGCCCGCTCGATTGCCAGCGTTTCCACTACGTCGGCATATTCGCAGCCGCCGTAATAGCGCTTGCCTGGATAACCCTCGGCATACTTGTTGGTGAACACCGATCCGGTCGCCTCCAGCACCGCGCGGCTGGCGACATTTTCCGACGCGATCAATTCGATCTTATGCTGCTGACGGCCCAGTTCCCCGCGCACAGCGGCGTATACTTCCGGATCGGCCTGTTCGAGCTTGTCTGAAAAGAACCCGGCCGAACGGATCGGGGCATGGGCTTCGAGCGTGGTCGTCACAGGATAATGCTCCTCAGCAAGTCGGATGTGAAAGTTTATCGACGCGGCCAGCATGGCGCCCGCCCGCATATTGCGCGGCCAGAAAGGCGTCGAGGCAGGCCTTGGCCAGATCCGGCGCGATCAGCCGCGCGCCCATGGCGATGCAGTTGGCATCGTTGTGTTCGCGGGCGAGGGCGGCGGAGTAAGGCTCAGAAACCAAAGCACAGCGCAGCGCCGGGTGCCGATTGACCGCGATCGATATCCCGATCCCCGATCCGCATAGCGCCACGCCTAATTGCGCCGTCCGGTCAGCGATGACATCGGCCAGCTTGTAGCCAAAATCGGGGTAATCGACCCGGTCTGCCGTCGCCGGGCCAAGATCGACAACCTCGTGGCCCAGCCCGATCAGATGGTCGCAGAGCACGGTCTTGAGATCAAACCCGGCGTGATCAGAGGCAATGGCGATGCGCATGGGGCAAGGTTCCGGGGCCGGTGGAGACTCGATGCGCCCCCCTTAGTAGCAAGCGGTTCGCATGACCAGTGCAGGTGCCGATTCCTCGACAACCAAATCAAATGCCCTTGGCCAGACGGAAGCTCACCTGATACCGATAAAAATCAATGTTGCTTGCTACCGATAATGCCCGTCGCAGTTTCAAGTCGTCATCCAGCGCGATGATCACACCTCGCACCGCTTGACCGGGTTGGGCCAGTTCCCCCAAAACAAAGCCCATGTAGCGCTGCACCTGACCCACAACAGTGTCGCTTGCTCGGCCACGCTTTAGTTCCACCACCAGCAAGGTTTTGCGATCTTTGGAGATGGCGAGAATGTCCATTGGCCCGGTATCGCTTGGATACTGTTGGCCGATCAACTCGCCATCCTCGCTATAAATATCGTAGTCGCGGCCCAGTTCAGTCTGTGTCCAGTTAGTGACGAGAAAATCCTCGAGATGTTTCTCCAATGCGAACGTGCTGGGGTCTTCGATTACGTCGCTTGTGGCTATCACCGTGGGCGTAGCATCATTGCCGATCAGGCGTTCGATTTCGTCGCCAAAAGCATCGACTACGATCACCGTGCCGGGGCCGTTGGTTGATTTTTTCAGTTCCTCACTGACTTCGGGCCGCGTGGCCCTCCCGGGATACCATTTCACGCGGCGGCGTTGGGGAAGTATCTCATCGGGAGCGAAGTAGTAATCGCTTGAAACTTCGCCGAGCATGAAGTCGCCGTTGGCATCGGGGGAAATCACAACATCGCCGATGGTCATCCCAGCGCCCAAGGTCCTGAGCATTCCGCAGGCAAGCCCGGCTGCGACCACAGACTTATCAGGATGGCGTTCTAGATAGACCGAACGGACTCGCGCGTTAAATGCACGCCAGTCTTCACCAAATTGGCCTGAAAGGTCTTCGTCAAAGCCCCAATCCACCCCGATAAATCCGCCCGAAAAGCACTCGGCGGCGTAGCCTGCTTTCTCTCCCAATCGGACGCGATAGTAACTCCGCCCCATTAGCTAACCTTGCTCTTGCAGCAATTGGTCACAGCAGCCTCACTGATCGAGGAAACTGCGCATCTTCCGCGACCGGCTTGGGTGCTTCAATTTCCGCAGCGCCTTCGCCTCGATCTGCCTGATACGTTCGCGGGTAACCGAGAACTGCTGGCCGACTTCTTCGAGTGTGTGATCGGTATTCATGCCAATCCCGAAACGCATCCGCAGCACGCGTTCTCCACGCGGGGTCAGGCTGGCAAGCACCCGCGTGACGGTTTCCTTGAGGTTGGCCTGAATCGCGGCGTCGACCGGGATCACCGCGTTCTTGTCTTCGATGAAATCGCCCAGATGCGAATCTTCCTCGTCGCCGATCGGCGTTTCAAGGCTGATCGGTTCCTTGGCGATCTTCATCACCTTGCGGACTTTTTCGAGCGGCATCGAAAGGCGCTCGGCCATTTCCTCGGGCGTGGGCTCGCGGCCCTGCTCGTGAAGGAATTGGCGGCTGGTGCGCACGAGCTTGTTGATCGTCTCGATCATGTGGACCGGGATGCGGATCGTGCGCGCTTGATCGGCGATGGAGCGGGTGATCGCCTGACGGATCCACCAGGTCGCATATGTGCTGAACTTGTAACCGCGGCGGTATTCGAACTTGTCGACCGCCTTCATCAGCCCGATATTGCCTTCCTGAATAAGATCAAGGAATTGCAACCCGCGATTGGTATACTTCTTGGCGATCGAGATCACCAGCCGCAGGTTCGCTTCAACCATTTCCTTCTTGGCAATCCGCGCTTCGCGCTCGCCCTTCTGGACCATGTTGACGATCCGGCGGAATTCAATCAGCGCCATCCCGGTGGCTGAGGCAATGTCAGCCACTTCGGCGCGAATCCGTTCAACCGGGTCGAGCTCGGTTTCGGCGAATGCAGCCCATTTTTTGTCCTTGCCAGCCTGCGAAGCCAGCCAGCCATCGTCAAGCTCGTGCCCGACATAGCTATCGAGGAAGTCCTTGCGATTGACCTTGTGCCGCTCAGCCAAGCGCAGCATCTGCCCGCCCAGCGCGGTCAAGCGGCGGTTGAAGGCATACAGGTTATCGACCAGATATTCTATCTTGGTGGCGTGAAATTGCACGCTTTCAACCTGCGCGGTCAGTTCTTCGCGCAGCGCCTGATAGTTCTTTTCCTTGGTGTTGGTGAAGGCCCCGCCGGCCCCCATCACGCCCAGGCGGTCGTTCTGAATCTTCTCAAACTTCTTGAACAGCGCGGTGATGTGGGCAAATTTCTCCAGCGCTTCGGGCTTGAGCTGGGCTTCCATCTGCGCGAGGCTGAGGGTGTTGTCTTCTTCCTCTTCCTCGACCGGGCGGCGCGTGCGCGGCTCGCCGTCTTCATCCTCTTCCTCGGCTACGGGTTCTTCTTCGACCTCTTCCTCTTCCTTGTAGGAAGGCCCGGCGGTCGCTTCGGTTATCTCGCCGCCAGCTTCCTCGTCCTCAGCCCCTTCGGCGAGGTTTTCGGGCGGCGGTTCCTTTGACAGCATCGCGTCGAGATCGAGGATTTCGCGCAGCTGCATTTCGCCGGCGTTCAGTGCGTTGGACCACTGGATGATCGCGTGGAAAGTGATCGGGCTTTCGCACAGCCCCAGGATCATCGTATCGCGCCCGGCTTCGATCCGTTTGGCGATGGCGATTTCGCCCTCGCGGCTGAGCAGCTCGACCGCGCCCATTTCGCGCAGGTACATCCGCACCGGATCATCGGTGCGCTCGATGATTTCTTTCTTCTTGATCAGATCGGGGCGCTCGGCTCCCTGATCAACCTCGTCGACCTCGTCGACTTCCTTCTCTTCGGGATCGATCGCGTCTTCATCGCTTTCGACGATGTTCACACCCATCTCGCTGATCGCGGACATGATGTCCTCGATCTGGTCGGTGCTCATCTGATCTTGCGGCAACGCTTCGTTCAGCTCGTCCATCGTGATCACGCCGCGCCGTTTGGCGCGGGCGATCAACTTCTTGATCGCGCCATCGTTGAGATCGATCAACGGGGCATCGCTGCCTTCATTGCCGCCGGTGTTATCGTCTTCGTCCATCATTCTACCATTGGTTTGGCAGATGCTTCCCCCGAAGCACCCGCACGCGCGCTGGCCATCTGGCGCAAACGCGAGTCGAATTCCAGCTTTCTCTTCAGCAAACGCTGCTGTTCGGCATATGCGCCATCGGAAAGATCACGCTCAAACCGGGCGGTCGCTTGCGCCAGCGCTGCTTCCAGCGCGGGTCGTTCAACCAGCAATCCCACCGCCGAAGCCAATTCGGAGCGGGCCTGTTCGGGCGCAGCACCGCCGGTCAGGAAGGTGAAACGCAGCGCGGCATATTCCTCTGGAGCCGGAGCAGCCATACCCCGGCCTGCCAATATGGTGCGAAGATGCTCGGTTTCAAGCACTTCGCCATCATCAATAGCATCGATCAACACGCCGAATCGCGGATCGGGCAATTCAGCCGAGGCGAGCAGGCTGCTGTGCCGCACCAGTTCGCCGGGATGCCGCAGCAATCCGGCCAGCACCGCCGCCGACAAGGCATCGCGCGATCCGGCGCGGCGGCGCAGCCGGGCGGTCTGCGCGGGATCGCTGCGCTGGGGGATCGGCAAGCCGCGTGCGCCGGGTTTCCACGCGCGTTCCTCACGGCGCGGAAAGGCAAAAGCCGAGAACCGCTCGGTCAATTCGCGTTTGTACAAGGCTTGGATATCGCGGTCGCCAATCGTCTCGACATGCGCCATCAGCCGCGCTTTCAGCCCGGCCTTGTCTTCGGGGCTGGCCAGCGAGACTGCATCGCGCTCGTGCTCCCACAGCAGGTCGAGCAGCGAATGCGGGTTGGCCAGCACCATTTCGATGGCGCGCGCGCCGTCGCGCTTGATCACATCGTCGGGGTCCATTCCGGCCGGCAGCCTGACAATCCCCAGCGAATGCGACGGGCGCAGCAGCGGCAGCGCGCGGGTCACGGCGCGCATCGCCGCGCGTTGCCCGGCGCTGTCGCCATCGAAGCACAACACCGGCTTTTCGGTTAGCCGCCACAATAGTTCGATCTGCCGTTCGGTCAGCGCGGTGCCGAGCGGCGCGACTGCATCCTCGATCCCCGCCGCTGCCAGCGCGATTACGTCCATATAACCTTCGACCACCACCACGCGGCCCGATTGGCGGCTGGCGGGCCCTGCGCGGTGCAGATTGTACAGCGTGCGGCCCTTGTCGAACAACGGGGTTTCGGGGCTGTTGAGGTACTTGGGCGCATCGGTCTTGGCCTGATCAAGAATGCGCCCGCCAAACGCGATCACCCGCCCGCGCGCATCCTCGATCGGCAGCATCAGCCGCCCGCGAAACCGGTCGTACGGTTCTTTGTCGTCGACCGCGATCCGCAAGCCGGCCTCGATCAGCATAGCGTCCGGAAACTGGCTGAGCGCGGCTTTGAGCGCCTGGCGACCCTCTGGCGCATAGCCGAACCCGAACCGCTCGGCCGTGCGGTCATTGAACCCGCGGGTGGCCAGATAAGCGCGCGCCTTGGTGCCTTCGTCCGAGGCCAGCCGCGCGGCGAACCAATCCTGCGCCGCCTTCATCACATCGTGCAGCGAATCGCGCTGCTCGGCCGCCGCGGCGGCGCGCGGATCGGCGGCCGGGACTTCCAACCCCGCCTCTGCGGCCAGTTCCTTGACCGCATCCATGAATGACAGCCCGCGCTGGTCCGTCATCCAGCGGATCGCATCGCCGTGCGCCCCGCAACCAAAGCAGTGGTAGAACCCCTTGCTGTCATTGACCGTGAAGCTGGGGCTTTTTTCGCTGTGGAACGGGCAGCACGCCTTGAACTCATGCCCCGCCTTGGTCAGCCGCGTGGTCCGCGCGATGATGCTCGACAGCGTGATCCGTGCGCGGAGTTCGTCCAGCCATTGAGGGGAGAGGGACATCGCTTCCTTATGTCAGTTAAGCGCTGCTTTGACGAGGCCCGAAGCCTTGCCCATATCGAGTTGGCTGCCATGCCGCGCTTTCAGCTCGGCGATCACCTTGCCCATGTCCTTCATGCCTGCCGCGCCCAGTTCTGCCGTGATCGCGACGATTGCCGCCACCGTGTCGGCCTCGCTCAGCTGGCTGGGCATGAATTCTTCGATTACCGCCAGTTCGCCGAGTTCGATATCGGCCAGTTCCTGCCGCCCGCCTTGTTCGAACATCAGGATCGATTCGCGGCGCTGCTTGGCCATCTTTTGCAGCACATCGACCACCAGCGTGTCGTCTTCGGGCACGACTGTCGCGGTGCGCAGTTCGATGTCCTTGTCCTTCAGCTTGGCCAGGATCAGCCGCACGGCAGCGACGCGCGGCTTGTCGCCCGCTTTCATCGCGGTGATCTGGGCGGCCTTGATCGTGTCGCGAAGCATGGGTCGGTTCCTTTGAGATGGGGACAGCTCGTCCCTAGCGGCGATTTTATGCTTTTCAACGGTTGACGCTGGGGCAGGCACTCTCTAGCCGCAATCCCTTAGCAACATCGCTGGAAATCGCACTTACGGAGCGCCCTTGAAATGGCCGACGCCGCCACACGACTTGCGCCGCAACCTGACGGCGCAACGGGAGTCCTGGTGCTCGCCGATGGCCACATCGCCTGGGGCCGCGGCTTTGGCGCGGAAGGCGCGGCGGTCGGCGAGGTGTGCTTCAACACCGCGATGACTGGCTATCAGGAAGTGCTGACCGATCCCAGCTATGCGGGGCAGATCGTCACCTTCACCTTTCCGCACATCGGCAATGTCGGGGTCAACGACGAAGACTTGGAAAGCACAGTCGATGGCGCGGTGGGCTGTTTGGTGCGCGAAGACGTGACCGCGCCGAGCAATTTCCGTTCCAC
>JANMBA010000281.1:0-15303 GCA_031360105.1 Novosphingobium sp. | reverse complement strand
GATTTAGCGGTCGTGGCGGAACTGGTAGACGCGCAACGTTGAGGTCGTTGTGGGCGAAAGCCCGTGGAAGTTCGAGTCTTCTCGACCGCACCAATCAGTCCGGAAATATTTTCCCGAGACGGGACTTGAACCAGGACGCACGCCTATATGTGCGCGGTTCCGGGGTATTCCGGTTAAGCCGGTGATGACCGTGCGGTCAGCAACGCGTGGGTGTCAGCTCGCCGGTTTTTTCGCGTACCAGCCGTAGCTGGCAATAATCGCGTAACAAACCGCAGGCAGCGCAAGCGACAGGGCAAGCGATCCCGTTACGTCGGCCACCATGCCCGTCAGCAGCGGGATCACCGCACCGCCGCAGATCGCGACATTGATCAGGCCCGAACCATCTGCTGCCCGCGTGCCGAGCTTTTCACAGGCAAGGGTAAAGATGGTTGGGAACATGATTGAATTCATCAGTCCGATTGCCAGCAGGCTGTAGCCCGATAGTGTCCCGCTGGTATTGGCCGAGATCAAGATCAAGGCAATCGCCCCGCAGGCCACCCCGGCCAGGACCAGGCCAGGGCTGACCTTGCGCAGCACGGCTGAGCCGATGAACCGGCCGACCATTGCCCCGCCCCAGTAAATCCCGATGAGTTTGCCTGCTGCCAGTTCGGCCAGGCCCATGACGTGGGCCTGCTTCAAGTAGTTGACGATCAGCGAGCCGATCGAAACCTCTGCTCCGACATACAGGAAGATACACAATGCCCCATAACCGAAGCGCGGACGCCGCAGCAATGAAAAGCCAGCCAAGATGCTGCTGGCTTCGTGCTGTTCGCCTTTAAGCCGATCGCGAAAGAGCCATACCGCCGCTGCCACCACAGCCAGCGCAACCGCAAGCCCGATATAACCATGGACAATCGCCTGGCTTTCAGCGGTTCGATAGGCATCAAGTTGCACACCCGAAAGCTGGTCGGCCGCTACCACGCTCAAGCCGCCCAAAATCAGGATTGCCCCGACTGGCGGAAAGATCGTGGTGCCCAGCGAATTGAATGCCTGAGCAAAGGTCAGGCGGCTATGCGCAGTGGGCGCCGGGCCCAGTAACGAGATCAGCGGGTTCGAAACGACTTGCACCAACACCACCCCGCTTGCCAGGACAAACAGCGCCAAGAGAAACAGGCCATAGGTCGCGGTCTGGCTGGCGGGGATGAACAGCAAACAGCCAATCATCATCGTTACCAGACCAGCCACGGCACCGCGCATGTAGCCAATTTTCTTCACCAGATGGGCCCCGGGAATGCCGACTATCGCATAGGCCGCAAAGAAGCAGAACTGGACCAGCATGGCTTGCGTGTAGTTGAGCGTGAACAGCTCTTTGAGCTTCGGGATAATCACATCGTTAAGCGACGTGATCCCGCCGAAAATGAAGAACAGCGCCATCACGAACGGCTGCAGGCCGGGTGCATCGATATGTGTGCCGTCTGCTGCTTTCGGATCGGCTTCGGTGCCGCCAACCAAACTGGGTGCCATTGCCATATTCTTTCGCTCCGATCAGTGAACCTTGGGCGGACAGGTCAGCATTGCCCCCGTGCCTTCGACCCGGGCATTGCGCAGGGTCATCACAAAGCCGGTGGGCGCGGTAATCCGCAGCGGAGCGCCCACGGCGTTAAGCTGCGCCCCGGTCCCGGCAAAGCAGTTCAACGGAACCCGGGTTTGCAAGGCCTCGCCGAGCGGCGCAGCGCGGACCATGGCGCCAATGTCCAATGTCGTCCCGCCCAGCGCGATCAAAACCGGCCCAGCAACCGCGCGGTCAATCCGCCAATCGAGCAGCAACACGAACCCTTCATCGAGTTCACGCGTCAGATTGACCGGCGGTCCTTCGATTGACAGCGTACCGGGGCGGCCCCAGCTAAATTGACGCGCATCTTCCTGCGCGCCGAGATCAACTGCGCGGTCGCTTATCGCTCCCTCCGCTGCCAGGTGCCATGGCGCAGGGACATTGCCGCGCACCACGTAAACGTCGGCGCTGGCCGCCATGGTTAGCTTGATCATCGGGTCTTCGTTGACCCGCGCAGTTGACGTTGGCCGGGCGTAGCTTAGCCCGTAACCGGCCAGAAACAGCGCGCTCACCACCGGCGAGCGCGCGTCGGCGGGCCAGGCAAATGGCAGCCGTCCGGTGAAGTCGCGCAATGCTTGGCCGCTGCGCTGTGCCACCAGGACATCGGCAACGCCATTGCCCTGGGTGCCGGGCAACCAGGCTGCAACGAAGGCGTCGGATTGGTTGATCAGCGGACCGGTAAACAGCGGCCGCCCTGACAGGAACACAGTTACGACTTTAATCCCTTGCGCCTTGAGCCCCGCGATCAGCGCGGTTTCATCAAGCGCAGCGCGGTACCCCAGATCGGGCACATCGCCTTGAAACTCTGCATACGGCTTTTCGCCCACCACCACGACCGCGACATCGGGCCGCGCCGTAAAGGTGCCGTTCGCTGACAGCACCGCTTGACCGCCAGCAGCTTGCACCTGCTGCATGATGGCCCGGCCGATCGTCTGGCCATTGGGGAAATCGGCGGCGATGGTATCGCTGCCTTGCCAGGTAATCGTCCAGCCGCCGGCTTGCATCGCCATATTGTCCGCCCCGGCGCCGGTGATCAAAACCTTGGACCCTGGCCGCAGCGGCAGCAGGCTGGCTTCATTCTTAAGCAGCACCAGCGACTGTGCCGCCGCCTCACGCGCCAGCGCCAGATGCGCGGCTGCGCCGATTTGCGCCGGATCGCCGCGCACCACCGGATCGGGGCCCATCAAACCCAGTTTGAACTTGACCCGCAGCACCCGGCGCACCGCATCGTCGAGCCGGACCAACGGGATGGTTCCATCGCGCGCTTCGCGTAAAGTTGCTGCGAACAGGCCTTTCCAGCTATCGGGGGCCATGAACAGGTCGACCCCGGCATTGAGCGCAGCCGCGCAATCGGTTGCCGAGCAGCCCGGCACTTGACCGTGTCCGTTCCAGTCACCGACCACCAGCCCCTCAAAACCCATGCGCTGCTTGAGCACGCCCGTCAGCAGACTGGCATTGCCGTGGTTCTTGACCCCGTTCCAGCTTGAAAAGCTGACCATCACGGTCAAAGCTCCGGCATCGATCGCGGCGGGATAGCCGCGCGCATGGCGGGCCATCAGCTCGGTTTCGGAAATGCGCGCATCGCCTTGGTCGCGGCCATCAAACGTGCCGCCATCGGCCACGAAATGCTTGGCCGTACTCGCGACATGGCTCGCTGAAAGCGCCCGATCGCTGACCAGCGGGCCTTGCAATCCCACCACCATCGCACGGGCATAAGCCGCAATCAGCGCGGGATCGGACGAATATCCTTCGTAGCTGCGCCCCCAGCGCAGATCCTGCGGTACCGCCAGCGTAGGAGCAAAGGTCCAATCGATGCCGCTTCCGGCGACCTCGGCGGCGGTCGCGGCTCCGATCCGCTCGATCAACCCGGGATCATGCGCCGCGCCCAGTCCGATGTTGTGCGGAAAGATCGTGGCGCCCGGCAGGTTGGAATGGCCATGCACCGCATCGACCCCGAACAGGATCGGAATCCCGGCCCCGGTCTTGATCGACGCTGCGCGGAAACCATCCACCATCCGCCGCCATTTGGCTGCATCGGCGCGCTCATCACCATAAGGGCCCGAATTGCCGCCGGCCAGAATTGAACCGAGCGGATAGTTTGCCAGATCGCCTGGACTTATCGCGCTGATATCAGCTTGAATGACCTGCCCGACCTTTTGTTCGAGCGTCAGCCGCGCCAGGATCCGGTCGATCGCCGCTTCGGTTGCGGGCGAGGTCAGCGCGGCCGGACTTCGCGCGGCCGGCCAGCGCGCCGGATCGGCGCGCGCGGCCTGCGGCACCGTACCGAAGTCAACCGCCTGGGAGGCCGCCGTGGTGCAGCCGGCCAGTGCCAGTGCCGCTCCTGCGATAACCTGCCTGAAAACCATCTCTGCCCAATCCCAAGCTTTTTTGATAACGTTCTCATACATTCACTGGCAGCAGTTCAAGGGGAAATCAAGCGGGCAATTAACGCGGCTGGCGCGTCGCTGCGAGCAACACCGCAGCGCCGGCAGCCAGCACCGCGAGCAGCACAAACAACCCGGCATAACCGAACACCGGCACCAACAGCAGCGTAAGCCACGGCATGACGAGCGAAGGAACGGTGTTAGTCAGATTGAACAATCCAAGATCACGCCCACGCCGCTCTGGCCGGGGCAAGACGCGCAAAGTCTGCGCCGCGTGCAGCGCCAGGAACACCCCGCTGGCCAGGCCGAACACAGCGTAGCCCGCAATCGCGCCCAGCAAAGTTCCGGCCGCCGCCATCAGCAGCAGCCCGCACGCCGATAGTGCGGCGCACACCACCAACGGCACCATCGGTTGGCCAGTCCGGTCGATCCAGCGGCCGGCGAGCAAGGCACTTGGCGCTGACAAGATCAAGACCGCACTGAATACCCGCGCGGTGGCACTGTCGTCGATCGCCGGGTCGAGCGTGCGCAGCCAGAAATAGAGGTAGGCAAACATCGTCGCCTCGGCGATCTGGACCGCCAGTCGCGCCAGCCACATCCGCGTCAGCAGCGCGCGGCGCGAGGCTGGCGCGGGATTGGCCGCCGCCGCCAAAGCGTGGACAGGGCCTGCCGGTTCGAACACCAACAGCGGCAACACGCACAGCGCCACCAGCACTGCCACCAGCATCAGCCGCGTAGCCGGGTCGGCCAGTCCCGGCATCGCCACCAGCACCCCCGATAGCGCGCCAAGCCCCGGAGCAAACGCCAGCAGCCCGCCCAGCCGACCTTTGTGGGTATCGGGAACACGGTCCCCGGCCCAGGCTGCCAGCGGGGCCAGCATCATATTCAGCGCCAGTTGCCATACCGCCAGCACCGCGATCAGCTCGGGCAGGGTCTGCGCCCGTCCGCTGAGCACCAGCAACAGGCCTGAAAATGCCAGTCCCAGCATGATCCAGACCGGCCGGAACCGGGTCAGGTCACTCAGGTAGCCGAACAGAATATTCCCGAGGCTGGCAGCAATTGCACCGGTAAAAGTCAGATAGGCCAGCCAGGTAACATCCGCGCCCGGCCCGGCGAGGTATGCGACGCGCACCGGCAGCAGGATCGATAGGAACGGAGTATAGGCAATCGATCCGCCAGCCCAGGCCAGCGCATAGAGCAGGATGAAGCGCTGCGGGTGTGCGCGGTGCGCTGCTTCAGCCACTTGCGGCGCTAACGGCCGCTACCGATCCCCGCTCAACCAATCCGCCCGGCACGACGCACAGCGTTGCTGCCACCTGTTGGTCCTTCTGCGCCGCGATAATCAGTTCGACCGCTTTCGACGCGGTTGCAGCGATCGGCTGATCGATGGCGGTTAGTGGAGGCTGGGTAAAGTTCATCAATGGCGTGTTGTCAAAGCTGATCAGTGACAAGTCTTCTGGCACACGCAGTCCCAGGCCGCGCGCCACTTCGAGCGTCGCCAGCGCCATCTGGTCATTGCTGGCGATGATCGCGCTGGCGCGCGCAGCCATGCCCAGCAGTTGCCGCGCAGCCACTTCACCCGAGGCATAACTGAAATCGCCTTCCGCCAACAGGCCATCGGCAGTGAGTTCGGCCGCCGTCATTTCAGCGTGCCACCCAGCCACGCGCCAACCGCTCAGGTTATATTCGGACGAACCCGAAATGAACCCGATGCGGGTATGGCCATGGTCAATCAGGTGGCGTGTTGCACGCCGCGCGGAGCCTTCGTCATCCATCGAAACCGGCATCCCTGCGCCATTTTCGTGCGATCCGATCCGCACAAACGGGATGTTCTGTCCGTCCAGAAACCTCACGATTTGCGGATTGTCCGAATGCGGCGGCGTGAGGATGATCCCGTCAGGCTGAAGCGCGGCAATCGCCCCGAGCAATTCGCGCTCGACATGGTCGCTGTGAGTATCGACCAGCTCAAAAATCATGCGATAACCGTGCTCAGCGCATTTCAGCATGCCGCCCAGCAGCATCTGGTCGATCCAGTCGACCCCTTGCCGCGCCTGCCAATCGGCAATCGTCCGGTCACGATCATTGATCGCCAAAATCAGATATGAGCGCGATCCGCTCATCCGCTGTGCTGCGATCGAGGGAACATAACCCAGCTTGTCGATCGCCGCCTGAACCCGCAGCTGCATTTCAGGGCGGACATTGGGCTCGTTGTTGATGACACGGCTGACCGTCTGCAACGACACCTGGGCGTCGGCTGCAACGTGCTTGATCGTAACCGCCTGACGCCGCCTTGCCATGCTCTGCCTACCTTGATGCGCCCGTGACGCGCGATTGGCTGATAGGCAGATTGTCGCGCGCGCGCCAGACCCGGACCCAATCGATTTCAAACCGCTTGGGAAAATCGCGGTTCTGTACTCCGCCCGTCCCGCGTCGCTCAGCCAACTTGCCACCAATCGCCAGGTTGATGATCAAATGAAACGGCTGATCGAATGGCGCGCCCGGCACCGCGCTGCCGCCGCTGAACCATTCGCTCGCATGACGCTGGGCATAAATACGGCCATCGACCAGCCAGGTGATCTGCGCCGGTTCCCATTCCACCGTAAACGTGTGAAAGCCGCTGAGCATGGCGGGATCGTGGATTTCGGTGCTGGCAAATGTATTCTCAGGCCAGACCTTGCCAAAATGGATTGTGCCGAGGATCGTATCCTCACGACCGCCTGCGCAGGCCGCGCACTTTACCCCCAGATTGACCGCCTCGAGAATGTCGATCTCGCCCGAGGCCGCCCAGGCACCGTAGCTGTCTTGCTCGGGCAGCATCCAGATCGCCGGCCAGGTGCCCTGCCCTTGCGGCAACCGGGCGCGCACTTCTATGCGGCCAAAGCGCCATGCCGCCTTGCCGCGCGTGGTAAGCCGGGCCGAGGTGTATTCGCGCGCGACTGTCGCTGCCGGGGCGTCCGTTTTGCCGCGCTGCGCCTTGGGCAAGGCCGATCCGGTGGCGTGCTCGCGGCGCGCGGTAATCACCAGCAGTCCACCCGTGACCTGCGCGTTGCGGCGATTGCCGGTATAGCACTGGCGTTCATCATTGCCGCCCCCCCAGCAATCGGTGTCAAACCCCCACTTGGCGGGGTCGATCACGGTACCGCTAAATTCGTCAGACCAGACCAGATCCCAGCCCCGTTCGACGTTGGACGATGCTGCCCCGGCTGGGGTTTGAGTTACGAGCAGGCACGCCAGCAGTGCCGCTGCAAAATTACGCCGCATGTCTTGGGCTCCCATGGCTCGTGCTACTTGTATTATCGGCAAACGCAAAGCGGGCCCCAGTCTTGCGACAGAGGCCCGCTTGCATATTTCAACCTCAGCATCAGGCCTAGAAGTCGAATCGCGCCAGGAACGTGTATCGACGATCGTTGCGGAAGGCGGAGCGCGTGGCGCGAGTGCCTTGATAATCGATCACCTGGCTGGTTCGGGTCACCTCATCCAGCAAGTTCACGCCTTGCACGCCCAGTTTCAAGTGCTTGTTCACGCTGAAGAACAGCGACGCATCGAGCTGACCGGTGCTTTCGCCGTAAATGGGCGAGAACGGGAAAATAACATCGCGCGGGGTTTGCAAGAAATCCGATCGCCAATTGTAAGCGGCTCGGGCAGAAACCGGCCCCTTCTCGAAAAACACAACCGCGTTGACCGTGTGTTTCGATACTCCGGCCAGCGGCAGACCG
The DNA here is from genome assembly GCA_031360105.1 of Novosphingobium sp. Lineage (GTDB taxonomy): Bacteria > Pseudomonadota > Alphaproteobacteria > Sphingomonadales > Sphingomonadaceae > Novosphingobium. Next base: position 7,612 of record JANMBA010000281.1, on the reverse strand, counting down.
CCCGAAAATGGGCTTTGCTCTGCCCCAAGATTGTTGTTCTTAAAGTCCCCGGCATCGACATAGGTGTAAGTCAATTGTGTGCCGAGCCCGCTGAAGATCGAAGGCAGGAAATCAAAGGTCTGCTGATATGATACCTCGATCCCTTTCAACGTTCCGCCGTCGCTATTGACCGGACCATTGATCAGCACGTCGGTTGCCACGCCGCTCGGCGACGTGAAACGCCTGACGTTCGCGCCGCCATTCACGATCCCGCTGATCTTCTTCATGAAGCCCGCGACCGAAACCGAGCCAACCTTGTCAAAATACCACTCGAACGACAGGTCGTAGTTCCAGGATACCACTGGTCGCAACAGCCGGTTACCGGTTGAGATCTGGAATAGCGGCCCGGTCGCAAGCGTGCCGCCAGACCGCAGATTGTTGGTATTGTCCGAAATCCCGCCGCCCGTGGCAAACGATGACAGATCAGGCCGCGAGATGGCTTTGGAAGCAGCCACACGGACCAGCATACCATTGCCGAAGTCTAGTTTGGCGTTGAAGCTGGGTAACCAGTGGCCAAACTTGATGTTGGCGCTGTCATCGATAACTTCGCCGCTGAACACTGAAGCAAATTCGGCCTGTCGCGCTGGTGTCAGGCTGCAATAGGCTGGCACAGTCTGTCCGGCCTGGAGATTGGCGCAGGCAGTTTGCAATTCCGCCACGCTGACCCGGCCATCGCCGTTCCCGTTAGGTGGCGTATCAAAAAACTGGGCTGTCGGGAACGCGATCGAACCCGCGCTGCGCACTTCGGTTTGCACATACCGCACGCCGATATTTCCGCTTAGCGACGTGTTGCTGCCAAATCTGGCACCGAAATCGACCCGGACGTAAGCGCTGGTCGTGCTTTCATCGACATTCGAGATTTCGCCTGCGGTCCACGGACCGCCCGGCAGGGCATTGTTGCGAGCCGAGATCGGGAACCAGGCATTCGGGGTCAGCGTGTAAGCCGTGATCGCCGCGGCTTGCTGTGCGACTGCGCCGCTTAGGTAATCGGCCAGCACGTTGTCGCCGCCGAAGAAATAGGCCGAGCCATTGCCCAGCGGCACCGGCGCATTGCCGCGCTGGAACGCTTCGCCAAACGGATTGCGCAGCTGAGCTGAACCCGGGAAATCCCGGACATAGGCACCGCCGCAGCCAAACACTTGGGGGTCGCCGCAATTCCAATTGCCGCCGCGTCCGGTCCAAGGTGCGCCAAGATTGCCCCAGTTGGAAAAGTTGGCGTTACGCGTCACGCGGTTGCGATCACCCCAGCGTGCACCAAACCGGGCCTTCTTGAAGAACCCTTCATCGCTGACGTCGTATTCTCCGTCCACCCGCATGCTGGTCAGGCTGCCGTCGTTTTTAACCCGGTTGTCCAGCAGGAACCAATAGAATGTGCTGGCTGGATCGTTAAAATAGCCCGTTGGGGAAGTGTTCCCACCCGGCCGCAAAAACTGGACCTGCGGAGTCTTGCCAGAATTGTCGATCGCCAGATCGGTGTAGGTCTGCATGGCCGAAATGAAGCCGTCTTCGGTGCGGTCAGACTTAACGTGCTGAACTTCAAAATTGAAGCGCAGCCGATCGGATGGTTGGAGTTTGAGCTGAAGCGAGATATCTTCAGTCTTGGCGGTGTCCGCGCGCTGGAAGCGCAGCAGTTCGGTCGGGATTCCGCGCCCGCCGTTGAACGGCTGCCGCTGGGTAAGCGTACCTGAGATGAACTGGTTGCCGATAAACACCGGCGTTGTTCCCGGCGCGGCGACCGGAAACAGGCCATCGTCGTTGACCAGCGCCAGCACAGCAAATTCGTTTAGCGTCGCATCGGTTGTGGCGCGCAGATATTCGACTGTCACCTGCGCGCGGCCATCGGTGCTTTCCCACTGCCCCACCGCCGACCACGCGTCGCGATTGCGAGTCAGATCAGTGGTCCGCACGCCGGCCCCCTTGGGCACGAACACTGCATCGGCGGGCGGAAAATTGGTTGCCGTGCCCCCGCTGAAGCCGCCTGATCCAACCGAACGGACACGCAGACACGGCCCGTCAAGGCTGCGCGCGCGATAGCACGGATCGGTGATTTGCGATGCATCGGTGCGGGTGCTGAGTTCGGACTGCGCATAACCGAGCTGAAACCCGAAGGTGCCGATGCCGGTTTCAAACGTGGTCGAACCGAGCACCGAGAAGCCCGGCGACCATTTCTTCGCCAAGTCACCATAATTGCCCTCGACCGTTCCGGCCAGATGCAGGCCGCGATGTTCAAGCGGCTTGCGAGTGACAAGATTGACCGTCCCAGAAATTCCGCCATCGATCATGTCGGCAGTGTTATTCTTGAACACCTCGACCCGGCCCAGCAATTCAGGTGATACGTCGTTAAATGACAGTTCGCGGCCGCCGTTGGCGGAGAAAATATCCCGGCCATTCAGCTCGGAACGGACGTAAGGAAGTCCGCGAATGATCACGCCGGAACCCTCGACTGAAAACCGGTCAGGATCGTTGCGCTGTTCAAAGCGCGAAATGTTAACGCCAGGCACACGTTGCAATGCTTCAGCGACCGAGCGATCAGCCAGTGCGCCGATGTCTTCAGCGCTGATAACATCAACGATCGTATCGGCGTCGCGCTTGATATCCTGTGCTTTTTGCAGCGAACGACGATATCCGGTTACGATAATCGCGTCTTCTGGCGCGGCCTCATCTTCGGCGGAGGCGTTCGCTGTGGCGGCTGTTTGACCCAGTGCCGGCTGAGCGGCAAGGGCACACATCGCCAGACCTGAAACCGTGGCCAGCGCAGCCGAGCGGTGTGAACGCATCGCGCTGAAAATGGATTTGCTAGACAAGCGATCCTCCCTCATTCCCTAATTTGGCGGGTATGATTCCCGCCGTTGGAATATCAGATACAGACAATTGAGAGCGTTCACAAGCGCAAAAAGGAACGTTCACATTTCTGCTCGCGGCGCTATGGCAGCACGAACGCATCGATGGGACTGGGGTGACATGGCGATCGAGAACATCATTATCGTGGGCGGCGGAACGGCGGGCTGGATGGCGGCGGCTGCGCTGTCTCGGCTGCGCGCCGGAAGCCCCGTCGCGATCACGCTGGTCGAATCCGAAGTGATCGGCACGGTCGGGGTCGGCGAAGCGACAATTCCTCCGTTCCTGGACTTCAATCGCTTACTCGACATTGACGAACGCGAAATGCTCGCGGCCACGCAAGGCAGCTTCAAATTGGGCATTCAGTTCGTGAACTGGGGCAAGCAAGGCGACAGCTACATCCATCCTTTTGGAAATTACGGCTATCAGATGGGCGGCGTTTCGTTCCATCATGTGTGGCATAAAAATCGTCTTGCGGGGGACAAGCGCCCAATCCAGGTTTTCAATATGGAAACCATGGCCGCCCAGTTCGGGCGCTTTGCCCGGACCGAGGATTATCAACGCGACGATCTGCCCCCGGTCAACCATGCCTATCATCTCGACGCCGGGCGCTACGCACGCTTTTTGCGGTCCTATGCCGAAGCCAGAGGCGTGGTGCGCAAAGAAGGCAAAGTCATCGACGTTGCACTGAACGGTGAAAGCGGTTTCGTAACTTCGATTACCTTGGATAATGGCACGACGATCGCGGGTGATTTGTTTATCGATTGCTCGGGCTTTCGCGGTCTGCTGATCGAACAAACATTGAAAACAGGCTATGACGAGTGGACTAATTTTCTGCCGTGTGACCGGGCCGTGGCGCTCCCGTGCAAGCGCGAGGATGGTAGCGGGCCGTTACCCTACACCCGCGCCACCGCTCACAGCGCTGGATGGCAATGGCAGGTTCCGTTGCAGCACCGCAACGGCAACGGCCATGTCTATTGCAGCAGCTTCATGGGCGATGACGAGGCGCATGATATTCTGGTCAGGAATATCGCGGGAAAGCCGGGCGCCGATCCCAATTTTCTACGCTTCGTTACAGGCCGAAGGAAGAAATTCTGGAACAAGAATGTGGTCGCCTTGGGCCTTTCAGCGGGGTTCATGGAACCACTTGAATCAACCTCGATCCATCTGATCAATACCGGCATCAACAAGCTGATTGCGGTCCTGTCGCTCGACGGGATCACCCAGGTGCAGGAGGATTCGTTTAACCGGATTACAGGCAAGGAATACGAACGGATCCGCGATTTCCTGATCCTGCACTACAATGCGACCAGCCGTGACGACAGCGAATTCTGGAATTATTGCCGCACCATGCGCGTGCCCGACAGTCTGACCGAAAAGATCGAGCTGTTCCGCCACAACGGACAGATCTTCCGCGAAGATGACGAACTGTTTACCGAAACCAGCTGGGCCGCCGTGATGATGGGACAAGGCATCATGATGGGCGGGCACAATGCCATGGCGGATGGCCTGCAGGAACCCAAGACAGCCAACGAAATAGATGCGATCGAACAGTCAATTCGCTACGTGGTCCAGCACATGCCCGCGCATGGCGACTATTTGAGAACATATTGCCCCGCACCAGTCTGATTGGCCATTATCGGACGAATTGGCGATCGGGAAAACTACGCTAATTTGTGGATTTCCGGGGCTCGTCAGTGCTTGCTGCCGCCGCATCGCTCGCTTCGGCCGATGCCGCCAGCTCGTGGTCAATCGCGCTAGCCGAAGCCTCGAGTTTTTGGCGGGCGGCGGTATAGCGTTCATCAAAATCGGGTTTACGGCCGCACCCAGATAGCACGATCACGAAGACCGCCCAGATTGTCACTGCGCGGCGCATCAATATTGCTTTCGGTAGCGTACGTTGAGGTTGGTCAAGCCCGATCCGCCGGCCGCGCCCAAAATCGAAAGTGTCCGGCTAAGGCTTACCTCAATCTGGGTGGCGGTGAAGCCCCGGGCATCGGTGATCAGCTCAAGATAGACATTGTTGCTGATATAGCGCCCCGCGCTGATCGCGGTGCCGCGCCCGGTCTTGGCATCGGGCGACAGGATGCTGAGCCGCGACAGTCCCGAAGCGGCGCGCAATTTGCCCAGCGGGTTAAGCCCGCCGCCGGTCGCGCGCAGCGAATTGAGCGAGGCCGCCAGCTGCACGCCTTGCAGCGGCGACAGTGAGCCGACTGAATTACCGAACAGGACGCGCGACAGCACCTCGTCCGCAGGTAACGCCGGGTTCGAGGTAAAGCTGATTTGCGGGGTCAGCGAACGACCAGTGACGTTGACCGCCACGCTCACCCCGTCGATGTCTTCGCTGGCGTTGAGCGTGATCAGCGGATTGATTGGCGATTCGCCGGTGAAGATAATGCGGCCGTCCTGCAAATCGAACCGCCGCCCCGCAAAACTCAGGTTGCCGCGCACCAGATACACATCGCCGGTCAGCCGCGGCGCTGTATTCGTGCCGGTCATGCGCAAATCGGCGCTCCATTCGCTATCGAGCCCCATCCCGGTGACCGTCACCTGATTGGGCGCAGTCAATGCCACATCGAGCCGCAGCCCATCGAACAGTCCAGGCAATTCTGGCGCAGGCTCATTACCGGTATAGCGCGGGCGGCCGCGCGGCGGCTTGAACCGCACACCGGTAAGGTCGGGCACTTGCGCGGCACCTTGGCGGATCAGTTCATAGCGGGTTGCAGTCAATGCGAGCGTACCTGACAGCAGCGCGGCCGCACCCGCAGCTTTGGTCAGTCGCAGCTTGCCCGTGGCGGCACTGGCAATCGCGTCGCTGCGCGCAATCCGTGCGTTGTCGAGGGTGAATGCCAGATCCATCGGGAAACCCTGCGCCGAAGACACGCTGACAGTGCCCGTGGCGCTCAGCTTGCCTGCCCCCGCAGTTGCAGCCAGTTGTTCGACTTGCAGGCGGTTGCCGATGAACCGTCCGGACAGCACCATGTCGGTCAGCCGGGTGCCATAGGTCTGGTTCTGATACGTCAGCCCCTCACCGCGAACGATCCCGTTGAGCTGCGGGTTGCGCAACTGGCCGCTGAAATCAGCGCCGACCGCCAGTTGCCCCGCCAGCGCTTGATCGGTGAACCCGCCGAACGACCACAGTGTGTCCGCCGGACCGTTGTAGCGGATCCCGCCGCTCAGCGGCGCTGCGCCAAGCCGCTGCGGCCAGGCCCCGCCCCCAGTCGGAGCGCCCAACATGGCCGTAATCCGCCCGATCACTGCGCCGCGCCGCCGCATCACTGCCCGCAGATCGCCGCCACTTTCCGCCAGTGTGCCAATCAGATTGAGATCAATCGGCTGGCTGACCGCAACCGCAGTGGTGCGGGTGAATCCGCTGATCGCCAGACTGGTGCGGAGCTGCGGGACAGCCGCCGCAGATGTTTGCGCAAAATCAAGGCTGCCGGTGGCCTGTCCGCCCAGCCCATAACCCGGGATCAGCGCATTGATCAGCGACAGGTCGATCCGGTCAAGCCGGCTTTGCAGGTTGAGCCCGGAGCCATAGCTGCCCGACACTCGCATGGTGCCACGCCCGAAATCAAACCGCGCGGGTAGCAGTTCATAGCCGCGTGCCGAGGGCACGATCCGCGCCGGGCTGGCGGTCTTGAAAGCAATCCCGCGCACTTGCCCATCGAGCGAAGCCCACCACAGCTGCGGCTCAAACGTAGCATTCCCGGCGATGCGGAATGGCACCGAGCTGACGCCTTCAGCCAGCACTTTCGCTTGTCCGCGCCCACCGCGATAATCGATCAGCGCGCGGGCTACCGCCAGATCAAGCCCGCGAATGCGGGTTTGCGCAAGTTGCACATCGGCGATCACCAACGGCGTATCGTATAACACCACTTTGGCATCGATGATGGCGCTGCCGATCGCCAGCCGCGCCGCGCCGGGCAGCACGGTGTTGTTCGCGCGCAGATTGACCAGCGCCTGCTGATAGCGGCCCTCCGCGCCCAGCCTGACCAGTCCGAACAAGCCGCGGCCATTGGCCTTAAGCTCGCCCAGATACGGCCCGGCGGCGCTGCGCTCTAACCGCCCCGCGAACCCAATCCCGGCCAGGTCGCCCCGATCGATCTGCAACGTCAGCGGCCCTTTGCCTTGGAGCAAGGTGACATCGGCCATTAGCGGGCCATAGTCGGTCATCCCGGTGGCGGCGAAGCGGTAGTTGCTGCCAGACCCGAGGATTTGCCCGCGCAGGTTGGTGAGGCCGATCCCAAACCCGGGACTGCGCGCCAGCACCACGGCTTTGGGATTGGTCAGGGTGCCGGACAGTTCCACCGCCAGCGGGCCGTATTTGCGCGATTGCCCAGCCAGGGTAATCGCAAGCTGCCCGCCCGGAGCATAGGTGCCGCGCCCATCGGTAATCCGCAGCAACGGGGCCGTCACGCGCAGGTTCGAAAAGCGAATGATCCCATCCGAACCATATACGACGCTGCTTGAACCGGTGGCATTGCCGCCCAGAAAATCACGCACGTTCGCATTATCGAGCCGCTGTGATCGCGCCCGGACAGTGCCGGTCAACGCGTAGCCCGAACCGACTTGCTTGAGGTCAGCGCGGGTTTCGACTGCAAACGTGCCAACACTGGCGATGCGGTAATTGGCAATCCGGCCATTGAACGCGCCGGCGTAAAACCCGCGCGAGACATCGGCGAGCAGCACCGCAGTGGCATCGATCCGGTCTGAACGGATCCGCATATTGTCG